>NZ_JBMQOC010000058.1:0-65282 GCF_053550995.1 Parapedobacter sp. | reverse complement strand
GTCCCTGTCTCCCCCACAACCAAGCACCGTAATCATTTGCTGATTGCCTTTACGGAAATCTCGGATGGTTTCCAGTACATTCCGAACCGCATCCGGCGTATGGGCATAATCTACTATGCCGATGATTCCACTCTTTGAAATCATCGTGTCAAAACGACCTTCGGCGCCCGATATATTGCTGATTGCGGTGAGCACCTTCATCGTTTCCTGTTCCAAAAGGATAGCAGCACCGTATACCGCCGCGATATTATACGCATTGAAGCCGCCCACAAGCTTTACCCATACTTCATGACCATCGAGTTGGAGCAGCATGCCATCGAAATGACTTTCGACAACCTTCGCTTTGAAGTCGGCCATACGTTTGAGTCCATACGTTCGTTTATGTGCAAAGGTATTTTGCAACATAACGGTGCCATTTTTATCGTCTGCATTGGACAATGCAAATGCGAAGCGGCCCAGATCATCGAAAAACCGCTTCTTGGCTTGGATATAAGCATCGAACGTTTTATGGAAATCTAAATGGTCGTGGGTGATATTGGAAAAAATACCGCCCGCGAAATGGAGCCCGGCTATCCGTTGTTGTACGATGGCATGTGAGCTCACTTCCATAAAACAATAATCGCATCCGCTATCGACCATTTCTTGAAGCAGCCCATTCAACGCGATAGGGTCTGGCGTGGTATGTGTGGCGGCTACTATACGGTCGCCTATCTGGTTCTGTACCGTGGAAACCAAACCAGCCTCGTATCCCAGTTGCCTGAAAAGTTTATAGAGCAACGTAGCGATCGTGGTTTTACCATTGGTGCCGGTAACCCCTACTAATTTTAATTTGGCCGATGGCGTGTCGAAATAATTTGACGCTGACACTCCCAAAGCAAAAGCGGTATCTTCAACCTGGATATAGGTAACGTCATCTTTCGTTACTTCAGGCATTTTTTCACAGAGCACTACGGTGGTGCCGAGCGTGACTGCATGGTCCACATAATTATGCCCATCGACCTGCGTACCGACTACGGCAACGAACATGCTTCCCGGCCTGGCCTCACGCGAGTCGAAACATAGGCCACCTATCGCCACATTGAGGTTACCCACTACGTGGCGCACCGGAATGCCGTGAAGTATGTCTTTCAGCGCCTTCATTTCAATTCGATTACGATAGAAGCCCCTGTTTTAACATGTTGCCCGGCGGCCAATGACTGGGCAACCACCTTTCCTTTTCCCTTTACGGTAGTGCGGTAACCCGAATTCTCAAGGGCATACATGGCATCGATGAGTCCCATTCCCTTCACATCAGGCACTGTCCCCGTTTTTATCGTTTCATCCGAAAAAGGGATTCCTTTTACCGTATCTATCTGCTGCATAGGCTCCGCGGATGCATAGGTAGTTTTGATACCCAGTGCATCGTAGACACGCAACGTAGCAGCTTTGGACCCCTTAAGTGACGAAGGCTGTTCAGTATTGCCGACGAAGCGCATACGGTCGAAATCTTGTTGGAGTTCGAGATCATTAGCATACACCATGTCGGCCAATTCACGGAACACCGGACCGGCTACCGACGCGCCGTAATAACCGTTTCGGGGATTCTGTACCACGACAATCATGGAGTATTTCGGGTTATCGGCGGGGAAATAGCCCGCAAACGACGATTGGTATTTACGATTGCGGTAACCTGCTGCTCCATCGGCCATTTGCGCTGTTCCCGTTTTACCGGCCATCGACAGCTGCGGGTTTCGCAACCGCTTACCGGTGCCTTCAATCATGACGCCGGCCAACATTGCCTGTAACTTACCAATGGTAGCATCCGATGCAATCTGCTCGTCGATGACACGCGTATCGAAGTGCTCGATGGTGTTCCCCAATCGCCGGATTTCCTTTACGAAGAGCGGCGCCACCATCTTGCCATCATTTGCCACGGCATTATAGAGGCTTAATGTTTGCAATGGGGTCAGCTTCAATTCATAGCCATAGGCCATCTGTACCAAAGAAAGGCCACTCCAGCTTTTACTATCAGGCGTCTTGATCAATGGATTGCCTTCGCCCGGTATCTGCAGGCCCAAGGGTTCATTGAGGTGTAATTCGTGCAGCCCTTTGGTGAATGCAGCTGGATTATTCTTATAATAGGTATTGATGATTTTGGTAATGGCCACGTTGGACGACACCTCGAACGCCTCTTTCACCGTCATCGTACCGTAAGCATGCGTATCGCGGATGGTGTGCCGGTGCACGCGGTAGGTACCGTTTCCGGTCTCAACGATGGTATTCGTGTCGATTTTTCCATCATCGAGTGCCACAAGGTAAGAGGCCAGTTTAAATGTAGAGCCGGGTTCGGCGCTTTGGGCGATAGCATAGTTGAATTTTTCGCGGTAAACACCTTCTTCGATCCTCGTGAAATTGGCGACCGCACGTATCTCCCCGGTCGCAACCTCCATCAGAATGACGCAGCCATTATCGGCGTTGCTCACAATCAATTGCTTTTCGAGCGCCCGTTGCGCCATATCTTGCATGTTCACATCGATGGTAGAGATGATATCCGCACCGTCGACGGGAGCCACTTCGATCTCCCGGTTCACCGGCATCCACACACCACCTGCTATCCGCCTTACTAAGCGTTTTCCACTCTTCCCATCGATATATTCACCATATGCCCCTTCTAAACCTACATGCACATCTTCTGCAGGCACTTTATAACCGATGGTGCGCGCCGCGAGATTCATAAATGGCAAGATGCGCTTATTCTTGCGCTCTGCAATCAGGCCACCTTTATATTTACCTAAATTGAATATCGGGAATTCCTTGATTTCCTTCAATTCCTGGTGCCCCACGTCCCGTTTGAGCAGATAATACCTATTTCCATCCTTCCGTGCCTGTTTGAGCGACCGCGAATACTGCGCGGACGATTTGTCTTTAAAAAAAGCCGATAACTTGGCGGCAAGCGAATCGACTTTGGCATAAAACACATCGTCTGCAGCAATGCCGGGGGCTAGCAGATCCACACGAAGATCATATTCGGGAACCGATGTAGCCAATAAGCTGCCATCGTCCGAATAAATGTTACCCCGCACAGCTTCTACATCAACGTACCGGGTAGATAGGCTATCTGCCAATGCCCGCCATTCAGTCCCTTCCACGTATTGCAGGTGGAAAAGCTTGGCCAGCACGGCAATGGCAAAAAGCACAATCAGCCCGAATGACAGGTAAACCCTTAGCAATATGTCCGTTCTGATATTCATGCCTCTTATGATTTTAGCTAACCTTTACTTAATTTTTTGCTCTGACCACCACGATTTTTTTGGGCGGCGCCGTCCGCTCTTTCAACCCCATGGTATCCACACGCTTGGCAATCTCGCTTTGGGTGGTGAGTTTCATCAGATCGGCCGAAAGCGACTTGTAATCCCAGTTCATCTCCTTCACCTCCTTGCTCAAGTGATCAATCTGCCTGATTGTCCGTTCAGCATAATGACGGTTGGCAATGTAAAGGATCGCCAACAGCCCTACGAAGGCAATGAAGGGTATATAGCCAACGAATGCCGAAGACGAAAACCGTTCCGTAGAAAACAGAGACTGGAAAAAGCTGCGCGTGGCATCCGCCTTTTCCTCGACTGTTTCTTGCAACTCGGCTTGCTGTTCTTCACTCAGCGGCTGCCTTTTATACGAGTTCCTTGCCATATTGCTTGCTTCAATCTGCTTGCTCAAACTTTCTCGGCTATCCGCAACTTAGCGCTGCGGGCCCTACTATTACGGACCAACTCTTCATCACCCGCCACCATCGCCTTACGGTTAACGGCCTTCAACGGTTTAATCTCATTACCATAAAAATCCTTTTCCACGTCTCCCTTAAATTTACCCTTTGCCATAAAATTCTTCACAAGCCGATCTTCCAATGAATGGTAAGACATCACCACTAACCGTCCGCCGGGGTTCAGCACCGCGACGGCCTGCTGTAAAAACTCCTGTAGGGCATCCAGTTCGCCATTCACCTCAATACGCAATGCCTGAAACAACTGCGCATAGTACTTATGCTCTTTGCCGCGGGGCACCGCGTTTTTAACAACCGTTTTCAACCCATCCACCGTATTGATGGGCTGTATAAGCCGTGCCGCTACAATGGTCCTGGCCAACGTACGTGCATTATGGAGTTCTCCGTACATACCGAAAATACGGTGCAGTTCAGCTTCCGGGTAAGTATTCAGCACCTGCTTGGCATCCAAAGACCCGGCGCGGTCCATCCGCATATCCAACTCCGCGTCAAAACGCGTGGAAAATCCACGTTGAGCATCATCGAACTGATGCGAGGACACCCCCAAATCCGCAAGGATCCCATCAACGGCTCTCACCCCATAAAACCGGAGGTTGTTTTTCAGGAAACGGAAATTCTGGTGCACGAGCACAAATCGCTCATCGGCTATCGCGTTTCGCAACGCGTCGGGGTCTTGGTCAAAGGCATACAGCCTACCATCTCTCCCCAAATGCTTCACAATCTCTTTCGAATGACCCCCACCCCCAAATGTCACGTCTACATATATGCCACCAGGCTTGATTGCCAATGCTTCCACGCATTCGCGCAACATTACCGGAACATGGTATCCGTTACTTATCATCTTCATCCGTCAACTCATCATCACCCATTACCTCTTCTGCCAACGCCGCGAAATCATCATCCTCATCATCTTCCCACAATTTATGGTACGCCTCTTTAGCCCAGACCTCAATCTTATTGAACTGACAGGACAACACGACCTCCGTTTCAATCTGGCCATATTCAAGTAGCGACTTAGGCAACAGCACACGGCCGGCCGAATCCAGCGACAACTCGGTAGCTCCACGGGTAAAGTCGCGGATAAACTTTCGGTTCCTGGCCTTATAGGTGTTCAACTTCGCTAGCTTATCGGTGATCTTATCCCACTCGCCCCTTGAATAGATTACGAGATGTTTTTCAAAGCCCCGATTGACTACAAGCCCAGACCGCTCAGCATCAGGCATTTGCCTCTTGAGCGCAGCCGGCAACACCATCCTTCCTTTGGTGTCTAGCTTACAATCAAATTCGCCTATCAAATGGCCCATAAATACACTTCTCGCAATAAATATGATGTAAAAGTAGGAATTTACTCCACTTTCCCCCACTTTTTCCCACAAAAAAGTTTTCCACACTCCAGACCCCCCACCGCCGCCGACCATACACCACGACGAAAACCTAGTCTTGGCAATCCTTTAGCATCGTATAAGATGTAGTAGAATAACTACAAAATCAAAAAATCCAATGGGGTTTGTTGCCCAACGGCCATCATTATTGGCATCTTTGCGAGGGTTGGATGTTCCACCTTTTAATCAATATGCGTTTAACCGTTATCTTTTCTTTATTATTAAGTGCATCTGCCCTATCGCAGTCATGCGAAAAGCGTACGGACCTGACGCCTACATCATGCAACTGTGATATTGATGGTGAACAGTTATCCGAACAGCGCTTGGTCACCTATCAAGTCGCCGCACATAACGAAGCCTTGGTCTCGTCAGTGACGTACCAAACGAACGATGGTCCGGTAACGACCAACCACCCCGCCCTTCCTTTTAGCACGACCGTTCAACTTGCAAAAGGTGAAACCATTGCCTTGCGGGTTGAGGGCAATCCCGGAAAAGGCGCAATCGTATTGACCTATGACACCAACAACACCCCCCATACGCCGAATGTACTGAGTAGCAGTGTGTCTAGAGTATGGATTTTAGAGGACGGTACCTGTCGGTAAATCAGTCCAAAAAACACCAACACAACACGTTGTATATAAACAAATTACAGTGTTGTAGACATATTACTACATCCGATTTAAACCAATCGTACTACTTTTGTTCCGTCATCACTGGTTCATCGTGGAGCCTGGAATGCAACTTCACCAAACATTGTCAATAGGATGAAAAAGAAAAAAATACTCATCGTAGAAGACCAGCTAATCATCACCATGGATTTGGAGTACATGCTCCAGGAACTTGGTTACGACGTTTGTGGCATTTGCACAAATTATGACGACGCCGTTTCCCTCATCAAAACGGCAAAGCCTGACCTTATTTTAGTCGACATCATTCTATATGGTGAAAAAACCGGGATTGATTTAGCCCACGAAATCAACGCGACCTACCATATCCCCTTTATTTTCCTCACGTCGCATGCAGACCGTAGCACTATAGAGGCGGCCAAGTCCACTAATCCGGCCGGTTACATTGTAAAGCCCTTTAACCGAAACGATGTATATGCGTCTATTGAAATCGCACTCAATCAAGTGGAAACAAAAGAAGAAAGCCAGAGCATTTTCCTACCCAACGGAAAGCACAAAACCAAAATATCGATAGACGATATGATTTACGCACATGCCGAGGGGAATTACACTACGTTCATCACAACAAACAAGAAAATCGTGCTGCGTAAGTGCCTTAAGGAAGTCGCGGAAACCATCCTGAACAACAAGAAGTTTGTGAGGATACATAAATCTTATCTCATCAACACAGACGCCATCCGGGCACGCAGTGCATCCAATATCCTGCTTAACAACGGCGATAACCTTCCCTTGGGTCGGGCGTACGTTGGAAGCTTGTGTTAATCTCAGAAAAAACCGCTATTTTTGCCGTTCTAGACAAAAAAGGGCATGCACAGAACACATACTTGCGGAGAGTTGACCATTTCGGATTTGGGTAATACCGTTATACTTAGCGGTTGGGTACAGAAATCCCGTGATTTGGGCGGGATGACATTCATTGATGTACGTGACCGTTATGGCGTAACACAACTGGTGTTCGATCCGGCCGACGACGAATCGTTACGAGCCGAAGCACGCTCCCTTGGCCGTGAATACGTAATTAAGGTGACCGGAAAGGTAATCGAACGTGAAAGCAAGAACCCCAAAATACCCACCGGCGAGATCGAAATCAAGGTAGCACGACTCGAGGTACTGAATGCCGCAAAGCTCCCACCCTTTACTATCGAAGATGATACGGATGGCGGCGACGATTTACGGATGAAGTACCGTTACCTCGACCTTAGGCGTAACCCGCTACGGAACAATCTCGTGCTACGGCACCGTCTTGCACAGGAAACCCGCAATTATCTTGACAAGCATCATTTCCTGGAAGTGGAAACGCCGGTACTCATCAAGTCCACTCCGGAAGGTGCGCGCGATTTCGTTGTACCCAGCCGGATGAACCCGGGTGAGTTTTATGCCTTGCCGCAGTCGCCGCAGACCTTCAAGCAACTGCTGATGGTTTCAGGTTTCGATCGTTATTTCCAGCTTGTCAAATGTTTCCGTGACGAGGATTTGCGGGCCGACCGCCAACCGGAATTCACCCAGATAGATTGCGAGATGGCCTTTGTTGAACAGGAAGACATCCTCCAATTGTTCGAAGGCCTAATAAAACACCTATTCAAACAGATAAAGCATATCGATTTAGACACCATTCCCCGCATGCCTTACGACGAGGCTATGCGTCTGTATGGTTCTGATAAGCCCGACATCCGCTTCGGCATGCCGTTCGTCGAACTCAACACGGTCCTTCAAGGCGCTGGTTTCCCCGTATTCGACAAGGCAGACCTGGTGGTAGGCATCAATGCTCAAGGCTGCGCGTCCTATACCCGGAAGGAACTTGACGCATTGACAGACTTCGTGAAGCGTCCCCAAATTGGCGCTTCTGGACTGGTGTATTTGCGGTGCAATGCTGATGGCACATTCAAGTCGTCGGTCGATAAATTCTATAGCCCCGAGCAGCTGGCTGTGTGGGCGAACGCATTCGACGCACAGCCCGGGGATCTATTGCTCGTTATGGCTGGCAATACGGACCGCGTGCGGAAGCAACTATGCGAACTAAGATTGGAGATCGCCTCCCAACGGGGATTGCGCGACAAAAACACATATGCACCCTTATGGGTAACGGATTTCCCCTTGCTCGAATGGGATGACGAATCGGGACGCTACCATGCCATGCACCATCCCTTCACCTCGCCGAAAGTCGAGGACATCCCGCTTTTAGAGACAGAACCGGGCAACGTTCGCGCCAATGCTTATGATTTGGTCATCAATGGCACCGAAATTGGCGGGGGCTCTATACGGATACACGATCGAGACCTGCAATCGCTCATGTTCAAACACCTGGGCTTTACAGCCGAAGAGGCCCAAAAGCAATTCGGCTTTCTACTGGACGCATTCACTTATGGAGCGCCACCGCACGGAGGAATCGCCTTTGGATTTGACCGGCTGGTTGCTGTATTTGCGGGGCTAGACAGCATCCGTGATGTGATTGCATTTCCGAAGAACAATGCCGGGAGGGACGTGATGATCGACTCGCCCTCGGCCATAGCCGGCACACAGTTGGCCGAACTGGGCATCGCGCTAAGTTAGCCCCCACAACAGTTCGGCCTTTTTTGCGTTATTGATGTAATAACACTTACGTATGTCGTCTGCACGAGAGACCACCTTCCTTAAAGAAAGTGCTGTCAAGGCATTTGAACCTCGACACCGAAAAATCATCAATTATAATATTGATAAATACGATGATGCAGTGAACCGGGGGCTTCCTCAGTTCAACCATCTGGAAAATTCGAAACGGAAAGCGCATATCGCCAAGTGGCGGGTAATGGAAAACCTGGATAAACTATTACCTGAGTTCGAGGCCAATTTCCTACGGAGGGGCGGTAAAGTCATCTGGGCCAACGATGCGGTGGAGGCCCGTGAGGAAATAGGTAAAATCCTGACGGATGCCGGAGCCAAAACGGTGGTGAAATCCAAATCGATGACAACGGAAGAAATCGAGCTCAATGAATTCCTTGCCGAAAAAAACATAGAAGCGATAGAGACAGACCTGGGCGAATATATTGTGCAGTTGTTAGGGCAAAAACCTTACCACATCGTAACGCCCGCCATGCATCTAAGTTTACCTGATATCCAAGCACTTTTCCATCAACGTTATGGCACTCCGCCCGAGGCTACCGCCCAAGAGCTGACGTTAAAAGCGCGGGAGCTGTTGCGGGAGCAATATACAACGGCCGACGTAGGCATAACGGGGGGCAATTTCCTGATAGCAGATACCGGCAGTGTCGCCATCACAGAAAATGAAGGCAACGCACGGCTATCCACTACCTTTCCGAAAATCCATATCGCCATCGTGGGCATCGAGAAAATCATCCCATCGCTCAACGACCTCGACCTATTTTGGCCACTGCTTTCAACGCACGGCACGGGGCAGCGCCTTACGGTATACAACAGCATCTTCAATGGGCCGCGGCAGGAGAATGAAACCGACGGCCCGGAAGAAATGTACGTCGTATTGCTGGATAACGGCCGTACCGAGTTATTGGCCCAAAAAGACCAACGCCAAGGTTTATATTGCATCCGCTGTGGCGCTTGCCTGAACGCCTGTCCCATTTACAAAAACGTTGGCGGCCATACCTACGACACCACTTACAGTGGCCCCATCGGATCGCTGATTACTCCGCATCTCCGGGGCATGTCAGCATTCAAGCACTTGAGCTACGCTTCCAGCCTCTGTGGTAAGTGCTCTGAAGTATGTCCGGTAAAGATCGACATCCATAAAATGCTGCTCCTCAACAGGCGCGACGCGGTGGCAAACCACCTCTCCACCAAAACAGAACGACTCGCATGGAAGGGCTTTACATATGCCATTACCAAGCGCCGCGTAATCGATTTTTTCGGCGGGAAATTCAAAAACTTCTTTCTTCGTAATTTTTTCCGGAAAGCATGGGGCAAGCGCCGCGAGCTGCCACACATTGCGGAAAAATCATTCAGCCAGCAGTGGAAGGAGCGAAACAAATAATCATTCGAGTTCTGCTGATTTCGCCCAGATATTGATCGAGCTGTCTTTTGCGTGATTATCTATCTCCGTTAGTTCTATTTCAGAAAAATCAAGATTATCCAATGCACCTACACAATCTACCACTTGCTCGGGCTTACTGGCACCGATCAGTGCCGACGTCACATGATTGCCCCGGAGCACCCAGGCAATAGCCATTTGCGCCAGCGTTTGTCCGCGACGCTCTGCGATGGTATACAGTGCACGGATGCGCCCCATATTTTCGTCGCTCAAGAACCCGGAACGGAAAGAAGGTCTCTTTTTCGCCCGGCTATCGTCCGGAACACCATTCAGGTATTTGTCAGTAAGCATTCCCTGCGCTAGCGGCGAAAACACGATCGAACCCATACCCAAATCAGCCAGGGTGTCGAGTAAGCCGTCTGTCTCTACCCATCGATTAAGCATCGAATAACTCGGCTGGTGGATAAGGCAAGGCGTACCCAACTCGCGCAAAATGGCTTCAGCTTCTCGTGTACGTTTGGTATTATATGACGAGATCCCCACATATAAGGCTCTACCCGAGCGAACAATGTGATCAAGTGCCATCATGGTTTCCTCCAAGGGCGTATCGGGGTCGAACCGATGGGAATAGAAAATATCGACGTAATCGAGTCCCATCCGCTTCAGGCTCTGATCGCAGCTAGCCACTAAATACTTGCGACTTCCCCATTCGCCGTAGGGGCCGGGCCACATGTCATATCCGGCCTTTGAAGAGATGATCAGTTGATCGCGATAACCGGCGAAGTCTTCTTTCAATATACGGCCAAATGCCAGCTCGGCGCTACCTGGGGGCGGACCATAATTGTTAGCTAGATCGAAGTGGGTAATACCTAGGTCAAATGCCTGCCGGCAGATCGACTGTTTGGTACGGTGTGGCATATCGTCGCCAAAGTTGTTCCATAACCCTAAAGATATTGCTGGAAGTTTCAATCCGCTGCGGCCGCAACGATTATAGAGCATCCCTTTATATCGGTCTTGATTTGGTGTCCAATCCATTATTGTCATTTGATCTATTACCGTGTTCGGTTTATTTCCGCATTTCAAATCGCATACCTGGCCATCGGTGCTACTTCCTGTCCAACAAACTCTTGGGCTAGGTATTTATAGTGACCCGCAACCGCAATCATAGCCGCGTTGTCCGTACAATACTCGAAGCGGGGGATGAACACCTGCCACCCCTCTTTCTTACCCAACGACATCAGCCCGTCTCTAAGCCCCGAGTTGGCTGACACACCGCCCGCAATCGCTATATGAGACACACCGGTCTCGCGGGCTGCCCGCCGTAACTTGTTGAGCAAGATGGAGACAATACGCGATTGCACCGATGCACATACATCATTGAGGTTTGTCTCAAGGAAATCGGCCTGTGCAGCTAGTTGCTGCTGCACAAAATACAGGATAGCTGTTTTCAGTCCGCTGAAACTGAAATTAAGTCCGGGCACCTGTGGTTCGGGAAACGCAAACGCGTTAGGGTTGCCATGCTTAGCATGGCGATCAATCAATGGGCCGCCCGGATAAGGCAGTCCAAGTATTTTCGCTGTCTTATCGAATGCTTCCCCCGCGGCGTCGTCGAGGGTTTGGCCCAACACTTCCATTTCGAAATGGCTTCTTACCAAGACCAGTTGCGTATGCCCTCCCGAAACCGTAAGGCATAAAAAGGGAAATTCAGGAACGGGTTCTTCGATGAAATGCGCAAGGATATGGGCTTGCATGTGGTTTACCTCAATAAGTGGGATACGCCGGGCGAGGGCAAATGCTTTAGCGAACGATGTTCCAACCAATAATGACCCCAACAGTCCGGGCCCGCGTGTAAACGCTACCGCATCTATATCATTTTTATGTACTTTTGCATCGCGGATAGCCTGCTCGACGGCAGGGATAATGTGCTGTTGATGTGCGCGCGACGCCAGTTCGGGCACCACGCCACCGAATTTTTCATGGATGGTTTGGTTTGCGATGACGTTCGAACGTATCGTACCGTTAACGCTGATTGCGGCAGACGTTTCATCACATGAAGATTCTATGCCGAGAATAGTGGGCATGGCAGTCAATGTTTCGCGTTTAATGAAAGCAAAAATATCAAAAAAATCTTAAAAATATCGCTGTGGACGCTGGTCGCCTTGTTACTTGCATTAACGGGGCTCATCTATGCCCTCCAATACCGCCCTGTCCAGACTTATTTTGCTAAAAGGGCGGCCCATTACCTGTCGAGCGAACTACATACCACCGTATCGTTGGAGGGCCTCTATTTCAAACCATTTTCATCATTGGTCCTCACGGGCCTGTATGTGGCCGATTTAGGCGGCGACACCCTGCTTTATACCGATCAACTGACAGCATCGGTAAACTTATGGAAGATACGCGATGGCCAAATTACCATCAATGAATTAACCCTATCGGACGGATCGTTCTTTCTGCATCGGCAGGGGGGCACCAGCAATCTTTCGTTTCTTATTGACTATTTCCGTCCCGATACGGACGACCGGACTTTGAACGACCGCTGGCGCCTCACCCTCAGCGTCGGTGCTATTGATCTGTCAAACATCTCACTTCGCTATTTACACGACGAACCCACCCCATCCAAGGGTATCAATTACCGCGATATCCACCTCACTGATCTGAGCGGCCATTTCAGCGAAATCGAATTCGACACTCCTATTTTCAAATCGACTATCGAAGGTCTTACATTTCGCGAGAAAAGTGGATTCTATCTCCGCGAAATGCAGGCAATCGCCGAAATAGATAGCAATTATTTGGAGCTGCGGGACTTGTATATGGAAACCAACCGAAGTAGGTTGGGTGATTATCTACGGTTCGAATATGCGCAGTTTTCGGCATTTGAACATTTCATGGATGCCGTGACGATTGAGTTAAAGCTTAATCGAGCACGTATTAACTCCAAAGACATTGAATTTTTCGCTCCCGAGGTTGCCGTCACACGTTTCGATATCACCCTATCGGGTGCGCTCACAGGAAGTGTGTCGGACATTTCGGCACGCGATGTCGTGTTGCGAGCCGGCAATCGTACGCAATTATGGGGTGATTTGGATATCCGTGGCTTGCCCGATATCGAGCATACGCTCTTCGATATGAGACTCCATCGGCTAGCGACGAATAGTACAGACATCGAATTGTTGGTGGGCCAACTGGGTCGTAGTGGGTCATTTGAATTGCCCGCTGTATTCGAGCGGATGGGCGACGTTGCTTATCGCGGTACATTGGCCGGTAATTATTACGACTTCCAAGCCACGGGAACCCTGGCAACTTCACTAGGAGTTGCCCATACCGCGCTCAACCTAAACATCCGTGATGGAGGCCACTACGCCGGTAAAATCGCGACACCTGAATTCGATCTGGGCACCCTGCTCAAATACCCGCAAGTTGGGTTTAGCGGTTTCGACATCAACGTTGCCGGCGATGGCTTTACACTCCAAGATATCAACAGCCAAGTGGATGGTAGCGTGTCATACCTGGATTTAAAAGGGTATCGCTACACGGCCATCGATTTGGCCGGGGAATTTTCCAAGATGAAGTTCTCCGGGAATATTGCTGTAGATGACCCCAACTTGCAATTGCTTTTCGATGGTGGCATCAACTTTAATCCCGAACGGCCCGAATATGCGTTCGACGCGACAGTGGCCCACGCTGATCTGTCCAACCTCCACCTTTACCGTAAATTACCGGTAGTGATAGAAAATGCTACCATTGCGAGCAACTTCAATGGGAATGCCTTGAATAACATGCAAGGAGACCTATCCTTTTATGATGTCCGTTTTCAAACGGATTCATCACGATACACCGTTGATTCGCTCGTACTTAAAGCCAGCGGTAATGAGGCCCACCGCGTCGTCTATTTGCGCTCAGACCTTGCAGATGCCACCGTAAACGGTGAAATGGACCTGACCACGCTTGACAGCTATTTCAAATCGGTAGCCATGCAGTATGCACCATCGCTCGCGCTAGCAATTGGCCCGATAGGCAAGCAGGCCTTCGACCTTAGCCTACGACTCAAGGACACGGCGCCAATTACAGCCGTGTTTGCCCCTAAACTTACAGGCGGTGAAGGCGCACAATTGAACGCCCGATTCTCTTCCACGGACCGCACGGCGACCATTAACTTCCTCGTTCCGGAACTGTCGTATGGCGTGATCGACATCCATCGCTTAATCGTGGATGAGTCGGCTAATGAGGGAGCTTTGCGACTGTTGGTGACAGCCGATCGGATCAGCGCCACGGATAGCTTGTACATCAACAACGTCAATCTCTCGAATGTCATGGCCGGAGACAGCCTCCATTTTAATTTAAAACTGTCTGACATCACGGCCAGCAACCAGTTGGATATGAATGGAATGGTAAATTTCCAGCGAGGCTCCCCCACACGCATACGCATGTTACCTTCCGCGTTGGTACTCAACAATGAGCCTTGGCAATTCGATGACGATGCGGTAGCTTACGTAAACAAAGGCGAAATCGAAGTACGCCGCCTCGAAATATCCAATCAGGGGCAAACAGCCCGTTTGGAAGGCACCTTCTCCGATAAAAGCGACCATAACGTTTCATTTACATTCAAAAATTTCAACCTACGCACATTCAATCCCCTGATGGCAGCATCATCGATTAAGCTCAATGGTATCCTCAACGGACACATGGACGTATCCTCCGTACTGCACAACCCTTTCGCTGTTGCAGATATGGCAGCAACCGATGTACGCCTCAACCAAACGGCGATAGGCGACGCCGTACTACGTGCAGACTTCGATCGCGTCAGTGAATTAGTCAATGTCAACCTGGCGGCGACACACGATGGGATAGAAACCATCAGCGCAGCGGGCACTTACGATGCTACGGCCGATAGCGAGAAACTCAATGTGAAGGCACATTTCAATCATAGCGAACTGATCCTCTTCCAACCCCTGCTCGGAAAGCTTGTATCCAACCTCAGTGGAACGGTCTCGGCCGACCTACAGGTTTCGGGCTCAGCGTTGGCTCCCCAAATTAGTGGCCGTTGCCGGTTACATGATGCCGGGTTCACCGTCAATTACTTGAAGACGCCCTATCGGATAGACGATGAATTCGTGCTCACCAATAGCGCCATTCACTTGGATGACTTGGTGATTACCGATCCGGGCAACAACCGGGCTATCGCCAATGGGCATGTGGACATGCGAAATCCGTTGGTTCCCGACATTCGCGTAACGGTGGATGCCACCAATTTCCTCGTGTTGAACACCACATTCCGTGATAATCCGTCTTATTACGGAACCGCATACGGGACGGGTACGTTTTCTTTCAACGGGCCGACAAATGCGATGCAGATCAATATCCAGGCAAGCACCGATGCATCCACGCGGTTCCATATACCGCTCAACGCGGTCGGAACGGTCAGTGACAACGATTTCATCCGATTTGTCAGTCACGACACAACGAACACCGCACAAGTACGCCCTCGCCTGTTCCAAGGTCTCAGCATGAACATGGACCTACAGATTACGCCCCATGCAGAAACCAGTCTTTATACCGATCTTGGCGAACTTACTGGCCGTGGTGAAGGCACGATTTCACTACGGATGTCGAGCTTTGGTGATTTCGAAATGTTTGGCGATTACACCATCAATACCGGTAAATTTACGTTCACCGCACAGGACTTCATCAACAAGATATTCGAAATCAACGAGGGCGGAACAATCCGTTGGACAGGACAACCTACCGATGCTACGATTAATCTCGCCGCAGTGTACGGCCAGCGGACGAGCCTAGCTCCGTTATACAATGCAGCGGGGCGGGAAACCATTGAGCAGCGGGTGCTTGCACATGCGGTAATGAACCTCAATGGCAGCCTGATGCGTCCCGATATCACGTTTGGCCTCAATTTCCCGAATGATCCGTACGTGAACGATGAATTGCAGAGCTACTTAAGTGATGCGAACAACGTGAACCAACAGGCGCTGAGCCTGATTGTGCGCCGTAGTTTTTCACCTGGTTCGGCAACCGATTTTAGCCGCGAATTGAACAACACCCTCCTCAGTGCGGGTACCGAACTAGCGTTTAACCAATTGAACAATCTCATTTCACAATCATTGAATATTAAGTTCGTCGATTTAAACATCCGGTCGCTCAACGATGCAAGCGCATCGTTACGCTTTTTCAATGACCGGTTGATTTTCACAGGTGGCGTTGCCGATATGCGGAATGTCAATGATCTCAATGTTTTCAGCGACCGCATCGTCACCGATGCCGAATTACGCTATCTGATCCGCAAAGACGGCCGACTGGTATTGCGGGGCTCCAACAGGTTGAATAGCCGGAATTTCCTTCCGCTGACTATCAATGAAAATTACGTTAGCGCGCTCGGGCTGGTCTATCGCCAGGAATTCTATACGTTCCAAGAGTTTTTTAGACGCCTCGTAACGATCCGTAGAGAAACAGAGGAAACAGAACCCGCCGTCAATCCCGACGAACAACCGAACTACACACCCAAGGATTAACCTACTCCTGGCATCGAAGTGCCCTCGGACATATCTTCAAATAAAGGTTTATGTGAAAAGTAATAACTATTTGATTAATAAAAAACTAAGCAATTTACTTAAAGTTAGTCGATCGTACTTCACCAAGCATCCATAGCCAACTAAAAATCAACACGATACCTATACAATCACTGCCATAACGTCATTGGTCGTATACCGTGCGGTGGCAGATCCGTGCGTATCCGATAAAATCGTATCTTTGTGTGATTTTTTAACTTAGGGAGAGGCAACTATGTCAATTGTAAGAGAATCAGATCTGATTGGTATCGGCAAGAAATACCAGATTGAAACCGAGGCGGGGGATCACATGGTGGTGGTTATCCACGACGATGGGCGACGTGAACTCTACCGATATGACCAAGAGGAGAGTGAGTCCAAATGTGTGATGACACTTTCTGATGAAGAGTCGCGCCAAGTGGCCGGGATCATCGGTGGACTATCCTACAAACCGAAAGCGCTTGAGACGATTGAGGTCGCACTTGATGACCTCAGCATCGAATGGATAAAGGTGGGCGAGGATTCCCCTAGCCTCGGCAAGTCGATTGGCGAATTAGAAGTGCGCAAGCGCACCGGAGCATCGATCATCGCGGCGATAAAGGAGGGTGATAGCATCATCAATCCCGGACCGGACTATGTAATGCATGCCGACACGACGATGGTTGTGGCTGGTAAGCGTAACCATATCAAGCTGATCAAGGAAATACTATAGAAGGAGAAAGCGTATGGCGTCACACACCCTGATATTTGAAATCGGTATTGCCGTAGGTTTGGTAGCTCTCGTTGGATTAATATCCAATAGGCTTAGGTTCTCGGTTATCCCCTTTTTCATATTGATAGGGATGGTGCTCGGACAGCACGCGCCTACGTTCGGTAACATAGACCTTACCTTCACGGAAAGCAAGCCGTTTATCGACTTCATGGGCCGATTGGGAGTACTTTTTCTCCTGTTCTACCTCGGTCTGGAGTTTTCCGTGGGCAGGCTCATTAAGTCGGGGAAATCCATTGTTACCGGTGGCACATTTTACGTCATCCTCAACTTTTGCTCCGGCCTATTCATCGGGTGGCTGATGGGGCTTCCGTTTAAGGAAGTCATGGTTCTATGCGGCATCATGACGAGCTCATCTACCGCAATCGTAGCCAAGGTGCTAACCGACCTGAAAAGGACGGCTAACCCAGAAACCGAAGTAATTATGGGCATGATTATGTTTGACGATCTCTTCATCGCCATGCATATCTCGTTCCTTTCGGGGCTGATACTGACCGGCAGCAGTTCTTTTTGGACCGTGGCAGGCACTTCATTGCTTGCTTTGGGATTCATTCTGGCCTTCCTCATCCTTGGCCGCAAATTGGTACCGGCCATTGACAAGTTGTTGCAAGATAAAACGTCGGAACTGTTCGTTTTGGTCATCTTCGCCCTGCTTTTTATCGTAGCCGGTTTTTCGGAAACCATCCATGTGGCGGAGGCTATCGGGGCGTTGATGGCGGGCTTGGTACTCGCCGATTCGCAATACATCAAGCGCATTGAACAGTTGGTACTGCCTTTCAAAGACTTCTTCGGCGCCATGTTTTTCTTCAGTTTCGGGCTTTCCATCGACCCCACAACGCTGAGTGGTGCCGTATGGTGGGCTTCCATCGCCGCATTGGTAACCGTTGTTTGCAATGTGGCTTCCGGCTATTTTGCTTCCCGTTTCTCCGGCTTGAAGAGGCGTAATTCCGTCGACATCGGATTCACACTAGCGGCACGCGGTGAATTCTCCATCATCATGGCCAATATCGGCAAGGCAGGCAAACTCCTCCCGGTCATCCAATCATTTGTGGTCGTGTACGTGTTGATATTGTCTATTGTTGCCCCATTACTCACCAAAGAATCGCGCACCATCTGGAATGCCATATTTGGCAAAGGAAAGATTGAGAAAAAGCCGGTTAAGACACTAAGTGACCTGGAAAAGCAGGCAACTGATAACAAAAACATATCCCCATGAAACAATTCCCCATCCTTATATCGTTGGTGGCCGTACTTGCCTCCTGCGGTAATGCATCCAAGTCGGACAATGGTAAAGCGAGTGCCATTCCGCTGTTTGAAATCGTCAACAACCCCGAGCGCCCTACGCATATCGCCCTCCGGTTAGTAAACCGCACAGACGGCGACACGTCTATCAATTATATTGCCGAGGGGCTGTATGGAGGGGATACGGTGGGTTTCCGTATCGAATTGGATAAACAAATCGATGCCGGCATCAACACGGATGGATCGGTAAACGAAATAAGCGGATTTACAACCGGCTCCATCACGTTTACGCGATCGGGTCCCGAAAGCGATCGGTTTGCGGCGGTATTGGCAGAGTTATGGCATGTAGGCGACGTAACCCGCATGAAAGATACCCCAATAGAGCCTATGGTATTTTCATCCAACCGCATTGCGGTAGACCACAATAAATCGTTCACCTATAGTTTCAAGCTGTTTTTTGCCCCCGATGCCCCTGTACCAGGCGAAATATTCTTTACATTCGACACGTTCAAGAAGACCATTGAATTCCAGGAGAAAGATATACAATACCGGTCGGAGATTGTCCACTCCCTGGGCGAATAGCCCCTAAGATATGGGCCGAAAACGGGGCTACATAAAACCGAGTTCAAGTCGGGCCACTTCGCTCATCATACTTTTATCCCAAGGCGGATCAAACGTCAGCTCAACCAAAGCTTGACTTACGCCATCCACCTCTCCCACCTTACGCTGCACTTCGTCGATGATGTCGCCAGCCACGGGGCAACCCGGCGCGGTGAGTGTCATCACCACCTTGGCAACGCCACCTTCTTTCGTGATCAGCTCATATACCAAACCCAATTCAACAATATTAACGGGTATCTCCGGGTCGAAAACAGTTTCCAGCATTTCGGTAATGGCCGGAGCTAACTGCAAAGGGTCATTGACAATCATGGCTTTCCTATGTTGTGAACCAGCAAATTTAATGTATTTGCACGACTTCCCCGCATTGGCCGGCTTTCTTGACATTGCTCCCATAAAACTGTACCTTTAACTAAAACGTAGCGTGTGGAATCGAGCTCTCATCAGCAATTGAAAAAAATAAAAAGATGAAAACAATCATTACGGCTGCGCAAACGCGCGATGCCGACAGCCATACCCTCGGGCAAATGTCAATCACGTCGCTTGATTTGATGGAAGTTGCATCCATGGCTTTCGTAACAGCATTTATGCAGCTTTTTCCAGATAAGCATACCAGCATACTGGTATGTTCCGGCACCGGAAATAACGGTGGCGACGGCTTGGCTATCGCCAGGCTACTGCAAACCCAAGGCTATGATGCGATTGCCGTATGGATTGCGCGGTATGCCGATCGCGAAAGCGACGGCTTCGCTGCAAACCTTTCCCACCTGCGGCACACGCCGATACCCGTTACCGAATTTTTTCCGGCAGATGAATTCGCGGACATTCATCAGCACGTTATCATTGATGCGTTACTGGGCTCCGGGATAAACAAGCCATTGGACGGCGATTGGCTTAGACTGGCACAACACGTTAACCAAGCCCGACGCCAGACGGTTGCGGTAGACATTCCCTCCGGCCTGCGGGCAGATGGCGTGGTGCCCGAAAAAGAATATACGGTCTATGCCGATGAGGTGATTACCTTCCACAGGCCTAAACTCAGCTTTTTTTTCCCCGAGTCGGCTCGGGCGATGGCCCGCTTCCATGTGGTCGACATCGGCTTGGAAGACGATTTCATTGAGCAACTACCCTCCCACTATCGATTGGTGGAAACCATTGATATCCAACACATATATCGCCATCGCCAACGATTTTCCCACAAAGGCATGTTTGGCCACGCGATGATCATTGCCGGAGCCCCACAGACCATGGGTGCGGCAATTTTGGCCTGTGGCGCAAGCGTATATGCCGGATCAGGACTGACCACGGCTTCTATCCCTGACGAAGGCTTGACTGCCTTGAACGCATGCTATCCTGAAGTTATGTATTGTGCCCGGCATGAGTTGCACAAAACCTGCCAAAAAACCGATGCTGTGGGCATTGGGCCTGGCCTCGGCGCATCGAAAGATCTCCTGGAACTGTTGTTACACCATACGTCAAAATCGCTCGTCATCGATGCCGATGCCCTCTCATTCCTAGGAGAAACCCCATCACTACTCCATAAACTGCCCAAACAAAGTATGCTTACCCCCCACATGAAGGAGTTCGACCGGTTGTTTGGCCCCCATGACAATTGGTGGGAACGCGTACAGACCGCCCGGAAACAAGCCACTTCCCTCGAATTGATTGTCATCCTGAAAAACCGATACACCTTTATTGCGTTACCCGATGGCAATGTCGTCATCAATCCCACAGGCAATCCGGCTATGGCTAGCGGTGGCATGGGCGATGTGTTGACCGGCATACTGGTATCTTTTCTGGCCCAAGGCTATTCTCCGCAGGAAGCCGCCATATTGGGATGCTACCTGCATGGGCTGGCCGGCGACCGGCTACATGCCGCTGGAATGGCAATAGTGCCGGCAACGCGCCTCATCGCAGAACTTCCTTACGCCCTTGCTTCCTTGCACGATTAACCAAATCCGGTAAAATCACACAATCGATTGCATGCTCGAAGACGTTGCGAAACCCGTAGGCATTGTGTACTATTGGAAAAGATTATAGGCACATCGCCACCCATTAAACAAAATAGACCGGATGAACAAGAATTGTATCCTACTGCTATCCAGCTTGGCATTGCTGACAGCATGTGACCAATCCCGCCCCGTAAAAAACTGTGAAACCTATGCTGAAGCGCCCGACCCCGACACAACTTTTGTCGATTGGTCGGCCGTAAACGGCTTAAACTATGCATTCGCTACTGTCGATAAACGATACCCTAAATCGGCCATACCCAACGTACCACCATCTACCAAGTGGCAAGGTAACGGTTGGCGCGGAGAGCGTATATCCGCACAACTGCTTTTGTGGTCAGACCGCCCGGTCGACCAGATCGAATTCGACTTTTCCCCTTTCACTGCCGGAGATGGTTCGACCATGGAAGGATCGATCGGTACTGCGCGCTTCGTACGGTATGTGCTTACTGATATTTTTGCTTCGGGATGCGGTCATCGTAAACCCGAAGATTTCCCGGTGTCCTTATCGGCCGATGCGCTTGACAATGTCGATTGTTTCGATATGCCAGGGGGCACTACCCTACCCGTCTGGCTCAGTTTCGACATCCCAGCGGATGCTGCACCGGGCATATATACCGGCACATTGAACCTGCATGCCGCGGGCGAAGAAACAAAAAAACTTGACTTATCCATTGAGGTCCTTCCGCAAACATTACCTCCGTCAGGTGAATGGACCTTCCATCTCGACATGTGGCAACACCCCTCCGCCGTTGCACGTGTGCATGGTGTGGAGGTATGGTCGGAGGAACATTGGGAGTTGATGAAGGTTCCCATGAAAATGTTAGCCGATGCCGGACAGAAGGTCATTACTGCCAATCTGAATAAAGACCCATGGAACAACCAATGCTTTGACCCTTACGAAGACATGATCCGCTGGACCAAGAAAACAGACGGCCAATGGGCGTACGACTACGCGGTTTTTGATCGCTGGATTAACTTCATGATGGATCTTGGTGTAAACAAGTTGATCAATTGCTATTCGTTGCTACCGTGGAACCATGAAATCCATTACATCGACGAGGCAACTGGCGACACGGTCAACATCAGCGCAAAACCGGGGAGTCCGGAATTCTCGGAGCTCTGGACGCCTTTCCTTACCGACTTCCGCGACCACTTAGAGGCCAAGGGTTGGCTGTCGTTCACCAACATCGCCATGGATGAGCGCTCGCCCGAAGAAATGAAAATTGCATTGGCGTTGCTGGAAAAGGTCGTTCCTGAGCTGGGTGTCGCACTAGCCGATAACCACAAAAGCTACCGGCAATACCCCATGTTGAAAGACATCTGTGTGGCATTCGGGGCAGACTTTGACGAAAAGGACTTGGCTTTCAGAAAAGAAAATGGGCTGATAAGTACTTATTATGTGTGTTGTGCCGACGAATTCCCGAATGTGTTCACGTTCTCCGATCCAGCCGAGGCCGTTTTCATGGGCTGGTATACGCGCGCTACCGGCCTGGATGGTTACTTGCACTGGTCTTATAACTCGTGGACCGAAAATCCATTGACCGATTCACGGTTCCGCACCTGGCCGGCTGGAGACACGTATGTCATCTATCCCGATGGGAGGAGTTCCATCCGCTTTGAGCGCATCCGCGAAGGCATCCAGGATGCCGAGAAGATAAAAATATTACGTGAAAAATTCATGGCAACCGCCGATACCGCTAAATTGGCAATACTCGAAGAAGAGTTGGCGAAATTCAATATTAAATCAGCGCCCGATTCTACCACCGCCGCATTGGTTAACCATGGCAAGAAGGTCCTCGAAGACTTAAGTCGATAGGATAGGCGGCACGGGGCACTGGAAAGGAGGGGGAAAAAATATGGAAAAAATATCAAAAAAAACGACATATTACCCGTTGTTCATCCTATTCATCGGGTTGGCTTGGTTCGTGCTGCCCAGCAAGATGGTATTAGCACAAAGCACTGCACGGGATTCGGTTATATTAAAACATGGTGCGCACCGTTTGGGTAAACGTACAGATGAAGCCATGCAGCGTTGGCGCGCATATGGTTTGGGTCAATTCATCCACTGGGGCGTATATGCCATACCCGGCGGCGAATGGAATGGTGCAAAATATCGTGGTGCCGCCGAGTGGATCCGTTCGTGGTCTACACATTCAGGCGCCCCAGAAAACTGGCATCAAACCTATGACAACCTCTACAAGTCATTTAACCCCACTGACTTCGACGCAAAGGCCTGGGCTAAACAAGCAAAGGAAATGGGTGCCCGGTATATGATTTTCACCACGAAACACCACGATGGGTTTTGTCTGTGGCCAAGCAAATATACCGATTATACGATCATGGAATCGCCTTACAAACAAGATATCGTCAAAGCGGTCGTGGATGCTTACCATGCCGAGGGTATCGATGTTTATCTGTATTTTTCCATCATCGACTGGAACCATCCGGGCTATCGGAGTTCGGCACCAACAACCGATGCCGAACGGAAACGCTACGAGGAGTTCAAGACATTTACCAAAAACCAGTTGATGGAGCTGCTCACGAACTACCCGACAATCAAAGGTCTGTGGTTCGATGGCACGTGGGATGCCGCGTGGGTAGCCGAGGCTGCTTGGGCAGACCAATTGGAAACCGAATTACGGGCAAGTCACCCCGGACTTATTATCGGCAGCCGATTCCGTGCGGATGAAAACGGCAAACGTCATTTCGATACCAATGGAAACCTTATCGGTGATTATGAACAGGGATGGGAGCGCAAATTACCGCAAACGTATGACCAAGTGAAGGGCAATGATTGGGATTGTGTGATGACCATCCCACCTAACCAATGGGGTTACCATAAAGACTGGAACGACGCATACATAAAAACGCCTTATGATCTTATCCAAATGACACTTCATGCCGTATCGATGGACGGGAATATGGTTATTAATTTCGGTCCGGACGGCAAGGGCAATATCCGGCCGGAAGAAACGGAAATCGCAGCGGAAATCGGTAAGTGGATGGACATCAATGGCGAGGCGGTGTATGGGACCGCGCATGCCGAGCTACCATCTTCTCCATACGGTTATCTTACCAAGCGCGAAGACACCATCTATTTGACCGTTTTCAACAAGCCGATAAACAATGTGCTGCGCATCGTAGTACCTAAAAATGCGAAACAGGTGCCCCTACAAGCGTCGTTATTGGATGGCGGGGAAGTGCTCAAATTAATCCATCAACAGATTGGCCTTGACAGGGATCCGAATACCTATTTCGATGTCGTGTTGCCAACGGGTCTCCACGCAAGCGGTCCATTTGTCGTAAAAATACAACTCAGCAAATCTGAAGGAGAGGAAAAGGGGTTCGGCGATGCAAAAACCTGATATGCAAACAGTTCAGCATTTAAAATGAATCATACCGCCATAACTTATTGATTTTCCGTAAATTACTATCTTTATAACAACTTCTCCGCAGTCGTACGGCCGACTCCTGGGAGATTTTAGACCTTGCAAAGAAAAAGGGCAAACAACCGATTGCGTTTCTTCGTTAAGATGAGTTAGTGTTATGGTAAAAAAAATGAATAGCTTACACTTTTTTAGCGCTATTTTCGCATTGTAATCAATTATTCGCCTACAGCGGATTTATGCCACAGGGCAAACGGATATTTTATGGGAAAGCAGTGGACCGATGCAATTATTTGGAAGAGATTTCAACTCGGAGACAAAGATGCTTTCACCAAACTTGTCAACCAAAACAGTGATTTGCTATATGGATATGGCAGACGCTTTTCGTCAGACGAAGAGCTTGTAAGGGACTGTATCCAAGATGTATTCCTTACCTTATGGCGTCGTAGAGCTCATCTCAGTGAAACGACCTGTATCAGATTTTATCTAATGAAGGCGCTTCGACAACGGATTGTAAGGGAATCCACTAAATGGAAATCCACACTGCCTCTGGACACTATTCCACAAGATAAAGACAATTTCTCCATCGATTTGGAAAATGACGTGAACCTTCCAGTATCTGCTAAATCGTTGTTGAAGGCTTATGTAGATAAACTTACGCCTCGCCAACGTGAAATTATTTATTTGCGTTTTTATGAGAATCTTAAACAGGAAAAGATTGCCGAACTGATGGGGCTGAACCGCCAATCCGTTTACAATCTTCAACGCAGTGCACTCGTGGCGCTTAAGAAACTGATAAACCACAAACCCATTCGAGACTGCCTCATAGCGCTATGCTTGTCTATATTTACGCCCCTGTAAAAAAGGAAAAGTTACGACCAAGAAATAATTTTAAAAAAAATCAACATTTCTTCTGCCAAACTGAGTAGATTTTTAAACGACGTGCCTTATTAGTATAAATTACATTACTAAGTAAGACGCAAAAGTGAAAAAATACAGCACCTACAGTACCGAGGACTTTCTTTCGGATGAACGTTTTTTAGAATGGGTATTATCGCCTTCTGGGTCTTCAATCGAATATTGGAAAACTGTTTTCATCCTCCACCCCGCATGTGAATCGAAAGCAGATGAAGCCAAAAAAATCGTATCGGCCTTACAGATAAAGCACGGCGAGACGATGCCTCGGGATATGCGTAGGGAAATCTTGATGTATTTGCAAACACAGGTGGATAAAACGCCCACGGAAAACGAATCGAAAAGGGCTATCAGGCCATGGAAATATTTCGCAGCCGCCTGTATATTGGCTTGTTGCTTCACAGCACTTTTCCTTTACCGGGGTTTGTCGCCGTCCCCTTCAACTTCGGTTGATTTGGTCATCGAACAGACCGAAACAGCCAACAGCGATGAAAAAAAAATAACAAACACGGCAAGTCAGCCACTTCTACTTATACTCCCCGATACATCAACAGTAATTTTAGAAGCCAATGCGTACGTTATCTACGATGAGAAGGAATTTACCGAAAACAGAGTGATTTATCTTTGGGGAGAAGCATTCTTTGAAGTGACCAGTAGCAAAGACCACCCGTTCTTCGTCAAAACCGACCACCTCACTACCCAGGTTCTTGGTACGAGCTTTCGAGTAAAAGCTGCAAAGACCTTGGCAGAAAGCAAAGTATCAGTACAAAGCGGCGTAGTGGAAGTACGCAAAAAAACCCAAACTGGCTTAGCGACAAAGATAGAGGCACCTGTATACCTAATCGCAAATCAGGAAATCAAATATACCGAGACAACATCGGAACAGCCATCTAGCACCTCAACCCCAACTACTATTTCGATACCTTCCTTTGACGAAGATTTTAAGTCTGAACCCTTAAAATCTGTCCTGAAAACATTAAGTGATCAATACAAAGTCGACATTTCTATTGCAGATTCCGTATTAGAGACGAGAACCATTACGGCCTCGTTACAAAACATACATCTATTCGAGAAATTAACCTTGATTAGTAAAGCCGCCGAAGCGACTTACCATATTGTCGACGGTCGAATCATTTTCAAACCACATCTTCACGAGCATTAAACTAAAATCGCCTATGGTTATATAAAAAAACACAAATACAATCCGCCGCCAAAGCAATGCGTTGACGACGGACGAAAAATATCCTAATTGCCAAGATGAATTGGTCGTTCGCTACAGCGATTAGGATTTGTTAACTCTTTTTAAAGAACCTAACATTCAAAATTATGAAAAAAAACCGATTATTATTTACCATCATGAGAGTAGGCTCCTTGCAATTGTTCTTTTCCTTGATGTTAGTTGCTTCGTGCTTTGGTAACGATAGCTTCGCACAGGCTATATTGAAAAAGACGGCCCTGATTGAGGAAAAGAGCCAAACCGTAGAAACATTGCTGGAATTCATCGGTCGGGCCTATGGGGTCAATTTTATTTACAGCCCGGAACTGATCCATGCAGGGCAGGCGGGACGTATATCCGCTAATGAACGTACGTTGTCTGCGGTACTGGATGAACTCTTAACTCCTTTGCACATTTCCTACGAAGTATATGGAAAAAAGAATATTGTGCTGAACAGAGCGGATCGGCAAAACGACGCACCATCCCGGCAAACGGTGATACGCGGCCGGGTACTGGGCGCCGAGGGTTCCCCACTTGTAGGGGTCTCCATACTTGAAAAGGGCACCGAAAACGGTGCCACCACCAGTGATGATGGCTCCTTTTCAATCACCGTGGCCGATGGAAACGCCGTACTGATGTTTTCGTATATCGGATATTTTACCAAAGAGGTTCCTGCCAGTGCGGATAACCTGACGGTAGTCCTTGAAGAAGACCTGACCAATTTGGAAGAGGTTGTAGTAGTTGGCTACGGTACCCAAAAAAGGGTGAACTTAACCGGTGCCATCACCTCTGTTAAAACAGATGATATTGGAAATATACCTGCGGCTAATCTTTCCAATACCCTGGCCGGCCGTATTCCGGGAGCTACCGTTGTAGGTACCTCTGGATTGGCGGGTGCCTCGTCAAGTATCCGCATCCGGGGTAGTTTTCAAGAGCCCCTGTATGTCATCAACGGCGTGATTAAGGGAAAAGCTGATTTTGACGCGTTGGACGTAAATGAAGTGGCAAGCATCAATTTCCTTAAAGATGCAGCGAGTGCGGCTGTATACGGATCAAAAGCAGGAAATGGAGTCATTCTGGTAACCACCAAACAAGGAATCGTACAAAAACCATCTTTTGACTACAAGGGGTCGTATTCATTTTCCAATCCCACACGGCCTATCCAAGATTTCTCTGCTACGGAGGAAATCGAATATGTCAATCAAATGGCAGTTTCCATGGGGCAGCCCAAACCCTATGGACAGGAAATATACGATTACTTCAAAGACAAAAGCTACCGTATTAACGATTATATCTGGCAAACACCAACGGTTCAACAACACAACTTAGGTGTACGGGGTGGATCGGAAATATTACTGTATAATCTGTCTTTGGGCACGCACAATGAAAAGGGCTCTTATAAAAACCTCGATTTCGACCGGTATAATTTCCGTTCGGATGTGACAGCTAACATTTCCAAAAATTTCAAGATTAATCTTAATCTCAGCGGCAACCAGCGCAATTACCACCGATGGTATTGGCCATATGACGGTGCAGAAGACTTCAATGTAGGCGACTTCTTTCGGGCAACCTTCAATTGGACACGGCTCTATCCGTTTTATGTAGATGCCGAGGGGAATCCAAGTACGTCGACCGATGATTTCCCTGTAGTTCCGGGGGCGTGGCATCCGGTCGAATTGATGGTAAACAGCGGTGGGTACCGGGATCTCAAATACCGGAACCTGGATGGTATCCTTCGTTTTGACCTTGACCTAAGCAATTATGTGGACGGCTTAAGCACCAGCCTGCAAGGGCACTATAATGCAAGTGACCGTAACATGAAATCATTCGTTATCCACAACCGGTCATACATCTTCCAACCAGCCAGTGCCACAAACCGCTTTGTACCCGGACCGATAGATCCCACTAAGGTGAATATCCATAACCTAAGTGCTACGTATCCAAATATTGCGGAAGACGTTGGCTTTTACAATTCATATCAGTTCAATTGGTACCTGCGCTATGACAAAAACTTCGGTCTCCACAACATTTCGGCGCTTGCCGTATATGAACAAGCTAAAGACAACGGCAAAAACCTAACCGGTCGGGCTGATGACTTACTCACCACTGCCATTGACCAGATTTACAATGCGTCTTCAGACAATACGAAAAGGTGGTTTAGCGGCAGCGAGACGCAAGCGGCAAGGGAATCTTATATCGGTCGGCTGAACTATACCTTCAGCGACAAATATATTGCCGAATTTTCTTTCCGTTATGATGGGAATTACAAATTCGCCCCCGGCCATCAATGGGGATTTTTTCCGTCCGGTTCGGCAGCATGGCGCTTATCCCAAGAAGATTTCCTTCGCCACGTCCAATGGCTGACCGAACTTAAATTAAGAGGCTCATATGGAACGACCGGAAATGACACCTATCCGAATGGGAATCCCATACCGGCGTTTCAGTGGAGCCAGACCTACGGCAAAAATACAGGATTCATCTTTGGCAATTCATTGTCAGACGGTCTGGCACCGGGTCCCATGCCCAATCCATTAATTACCTGGTCTACATCCGCCATGTGGAACGTTGGCATGGATTTCGGCGTATTGAATAATCGCCTTACCGGAGCGGTGGACTATTTCGAACGCGAGGAGCGGGATATCCTTGGTGCTCGTTTGGCCTCTACACCGTCTACGCTAGGTGCAACACTACCCGATGTGAACTATGCCGAACGATCATGGAAAGGGATAGAGTTCAATGCAGACTGGAATGACCGTGTTGGCGACCTCGACTATACCATTTACGGAAATTTAGGTTACGCGGTAGACCAATGGGATGTTTTTGACGAGGCACAAGCCCTCACAGACGGCACGTATAAAGACAACTGGCGGAGCCGGATAGGTAAGCCTGCAAACCGCGTTTATGGCTTGATTTCAGAGGGGATTATCCGCACACAGGACCAACTCGACGCAATACCCGACGGCTTCACACAGTTCGGGCGGAGTCCTAAGCTCGGTTATCTATTATTTAAAGACATACGAGGCGCCAACTTCGCGGAGGGACCCGATGGAAAAATCGACGACAATGACTTTACGTATCTTTCGGATAACGGCGCGCCCAGAATCAACTATGGCATCGGGTTCAGACTACAATGGAAAGGATTAGCTATCAACGCACATTTCCAAGGAGTGGGCGCCTACGAGCGCATGGTAAGCACAAGGAACGGCGGCGGGGTATTCCAAGTCGATCGTCCTTATTTCAGTATTTGGGCAAGCGACTACTGGACACCCGAAAACCCCGAAGCAACCTACCCTAGAGTAACCGGCGAATGGAATACGGCTGATGTCGGCGGAGCCGCGTCAACCTTCTGGCTCAGGAATGGCGCCTATTTCCGATTGAAAAACATCGATCTTGGCTATGCCCTCCCCCAGCAATGGTTTTCCCGTTTGGGTGTACAACGTGTGCAGTTTTTTGTCAACGCAACAAACCTATTCAGCATTTCCGGCCTCGATGAACACGACCCCGAACAGAACACGCTGGATTCTTATCCCCTGATGCGGACATTTACCGGTGGCTTGAACATTAACTTTTAACAAAGCGGATATGAAGACTTTAACATACTGGAACGCAAACGGATCTAAACTGGGCATTTTTTGCTTATGCCTTGTTCTATTCACAGGTTGCGGAGAAATCTTGAATGAAGTAGAAAACCTGGGAAGCTACCCGGCAACCGGCACATTTGATGATGAAGCGACATCGAACGCCTATTTGAGCAATTTGTACGCCAGCACTTTTGAAGGCTGGCCTGTCAACTCGGGGAACAACGCGGACGAAAGCGGCGGCATTATTGGTGATGGCTGGATTACAACCGACAATGGCACCATGAAATTCTGGCCTTATGATGATATCCGAAAAATCAATATTCTACTGGAAGAACTACCGGGCAGCCCAATTCCAGCAGATAAAAAGGACCCCATGATCGGGCAGGCCAAGTTTCTAAGAGCCTTCCTCTACTTTAAAATGGTGTACTACCACGGTGGTGTTCCCATCATTGAAGTTCCCCAAGAGCTTACGGATGATCTCATGGTCACGCGGAACTCCACGGCTGAGTGCTTCGATTTCATCCTAAAAGAACTGGATGAAGCTGCCGCACTGCTGCCACCGAAATATGATGGGGCCGACCGGGGCCGGATAGACCAAGCATGTACCTACGCGTTCAAAGGTCGCGTATTGCTATACAAAGCATCGCCCCAATTCAATTCGGCCAATCCGTATGACAACGCGTATTGGGAGGATGCTTATGCAGCCAACAAAACAGCTAAAGACTTCCTCGACCAAAACGGGTACGGCCTATTGGACGATTACACCCAGGTGTTTGAAACCGAAGGCCACCGGGAGAATATACTTTCTGTCATCTTCGAGGAGCCTGCCAAGACCAACGGTCGACAAGAACATGCCGTGCGCCCGCTGTCGGAATCGAAGAATGCAACCGGAGGAGACCAACCCATTTGGGCATTTGCCGAAGCATTCCCCATGAAGGACGGAAAGAAACCTGGAGATCCGACTTCCGAATATACCTACGACATCCAGCGATTTTGGGAAAACCGTGACCCACGGTTCAATGCCATCATGGTATGGAACGGTGCCACCTATGAATTAAGCGGGATAGCCGGTCGCCGGCAATATACCATGAATGTAATCGCCAAATCCATGGATGTCTTCGGTTTTTCCATACAAGGAGAATCCCATTACCGTACGGGGTTATTTACCCGGAAAGGCATACAGGAAGAGCTGCCTTCAGCCCAGGCAGAGCTGAATGATGTCGACTGGCCAGAAATCCGATATGCAGAAGTACTTTTCAACTATGCCGAAGCAGCCAATGAAACCGGCCGGTCCGATGAAGCCTTTGAGGTGCTGAAAGCCATACGTCGCCGCGCGGGCATCACCGAAGGAGCGGATGGATTATTTGGACTAAAAGCCAACATGTCACGTGCGGAGATGCGCCAAGCAATTTTAGACGAAAAGCGCATCGAGTTTGCATTTGAAGGCCAACGTTTCTGGGATTTAAGAAGGCACCGGATGTTACACCTGTTGGATGGCATGCATAAATATGGAATCATGGCAACAGCCGTCAACGGCCGCACACCGCAAAACCTGACAGCGGATGACATTGCAAAAGGCAACGCGTTCGAGCTTTTGCCGGAAGATTTCACCTATGAAGTTGTGGAGTTGATTACAAACGGCCCCAAAGAAATGGTCATGCCCGAGAGCTATTATTTTTTCCCGATCCAACTTTCGCATATTAATCAAAATCCGAATTTAGAGCAAAACGTAGGCTGGGGCGGCAATTTTAACCCGGAACTTTAAATTAACTCAATTAGCATCAAAGGGCGCAAGTTAGCTTGCGCCCTTTACCAACTAACAATCCTAAATTGATAGGCACATGATAAAAAAATATGCATTACTTTTTGTAATAATCCTCGCAAACCTCGCGGTCGAAGCCCAAGAGATTCATTTTAATACAACCGATTTTCGATTGACCATCGATGCCAGCGGATTCGTAGTCAGTTTGTATGACAAATCCAATCAAAAGGAATACATCCCTCGTGACCTCACGGCTCCTTTATTGGCGATACGCGCAAACGGACAATACATCAATCCCACCGAAGTCGCCCAAAACGGGAATAGGTTAAAATTTTCCTTCGGGAAAAATGGAGTGGCCGATATACAAGCTGAAGCAAACGCTGATTATATTCGGTTTGAACTTAAAGCAATGGAATATCCGGAAGACATTGAACTCGTCGTTTGGGGGCCGTTTCCAACCACGATCCACGAATCCATCGGAGAAAGTGTAGGCGTAGTGAAAAATCCACATTTTGCAGTAGGCATCCAGGCGCTCAACGTTAAAACATTGGGAGGATATCCCAGCGAGGAGAGCGACATCGAACCCGCATTCGATATTTTTCAAACAGGCAGTCTAGAGGATATCAGCGAAGAAGCGAGAACAAAGAAACAATATCGTGGGCAGACAGCGAAAGTAACGGATTTCGGTAGTATTTTACAAGCTTACACACGCAACAGAGCCAAAACACGGAAAATCAGCAATTGGGATCACACGCATTATATAGCTCCTGGTTATGAAGACGGCGGCATCGTAGGTTCGGCTATTGCACTATTCGGCTGCCCATCGGACGATGCACTTGAAACCATCGGAAAAATCGAACTCGCTGAAGGATTGCCCCACCCGTTGATTGATGGTGTATGGGCAAAAATCAGTCCACGAGCCACGGCTTCCTACCTCATTCTGAATTTTGATGGAAACAACCTTGACGATGCAATCAAGCTGACGAAAAAAGCAGGCTTACGATACCTATACCATGGTGATCCTTTCGAGACCTGGGGGCATTTCCGGTTAAAAGAAAAGGCGTTTCCGCAACAACAGAAAAGTCTTAAACACTACGTCGGCCGAGCCGAAGCACAAGGTGTTGAGTTAGGGGTCCACACCCTGTCCGGGTTTATTACGACAAACGACCCGTATGTTACCCCCGTACCGGATCCCCGGCTAGCCAAGGTAGGGCAAAGTGCATTGACTTCGGAAATCACCGCTGATGCAGAAGAAATACCGATCGAATCCCCGTTATTTTTCAACCAGATGAAAAACAACACATTGAAAGCAGCCGTAATCGGCAATGAGATCATCAGGTACCAAGCAGTGTCATCCGAAGCACCCTGGAAATTGACCGGTTGTGTGCGGGGAGCATACGGCACACAAGCTGCTCCGCATAAAAAAAGTGCAGCCATCGGCAAATTAATGGATCATCCGTATAAGGTGTTCTTACCCAATGCGGCACTTGCCGAAGAGATTGCTATAAACCTTGCCGATCTCTTCAATGAGACGGGATTAAAGCAAATTTCATTCGACGGGCTTGAAGGGGTTTGGTCTACCGGGATGGGGCAATATGCACGGGCTCTTTTCACGGAAACATGGTACGACCGCCTCAATTCAGACCTAAAGGGAAATGTGATCAACGACGCAAGCAACCCAAGCCATTTTAACTGGCACATCAATACCCGATACAACTGGGGCGAACCCTGGTATGCCGGCTTCCGCGAAAGCCAAACACAGTACCGATTGATGAATCAGGATTTCTATCGTCGCAATCTGTTGCCCGCGATGCTGGGATGGTTCAGTATGTCGGCCCAAACCAGTATCGAAGATACGGAATGGCTGTTGGCAAGGGCAGCAGGATTTGATGCGGGTTTTGCATTTAGTGTCAACTTCGACGCAGTGACGAAAAACGGACTAACCGACACTATTTTCCACACCATCAAACATTGGGAATCGGCACGCATGGCCGGGGCCTTCAATGCTGCGCAGAAATTGCGCATGAAAGACATCAACAATGAATTTCACCTGCAGCCGGTAAGTCCGGGAAAATGGCTGCTCTACCCCTATTCGGTACAACGGCACGAATACCAACGTAAAATCCGTCAGCCGGGAGAACCCGTAAACAGTGAATTCGAATTCAAAAATCCGTTCGAAGCGCAAGTTCCGATGATTATTGTTAACTTCATTCCCGATCCGAACGGCGGAGATACATCCATCGAAGAGCTGTCCATCGCGGTAGGCAACCACGATGCGGTCAAAATACCCGTAAAGATGACGTCCTTCCAGCGACTGAAATTGGTTAATGAAAAACAAGTCCAGGTATTTGACCGCAACTGGAAGCTCTTGGAAACGGTTAACTTACCCAGTCCTTTTCCAAAGGTGGCCAACGGGGCGAATAACCTGTCAATTGATGCAGCGTTCGCCGGAGAGGGCTTACCGAAACTTCAATTGGAGATTAAAACTGTCGGAAAAGGAGAAGATGTAACAGCACCACAATAACCACTATGATAAAGCGAACCCTCATAAGCTTTCTGATCGTCTTTTATACTTATCAGGGGTATAGCAGGCAGGAACCAGGTATCGCCGCAGACATCCCCTGGCAGGAGGTGGCTCCCGGCATTTGGAAAGGCATCGTTGGCACACCCGATCAGATCACGCCGCTGTCCGTGGCCGAAATCAAACCACGCATAGCCGCCTTGACCTCCCTGGGAGCCGTGCCGTCCCCGGCTCAGCTTAATGAAGGAGCGGCCGAGGTACACGATCATCTCACCAGCCTCCGTTTTCCGCTTCGCCGTGGCGAAGAGATCTATGGGCTGGGGCTGCAATTCAAATCGGTCAAACAACGCGGCACCATCAAGCAACTGCGGGTCGACCATTATGGAGGCACAGACAATGGCCGCACCCACGCACCCGTCCCCTTTTATGTGACCGACAACGGCTATGGGGTGCTCATAAATACAGCAAGATACCTCACTGTTTACGCCGGTACCGCCGTGCGGAAAGACAGCAACGACCCGCCGCCCGAAATGGACCGCAATTCCCAGCGCGATTGGACCTCGCAACCTTATTCGGACGCGGTGGAAATTGCGATCCAGGCACCTGGCACCGAAATTTACGTATTTGCAGGGGAGAATGCGATGGAAGTCGTTCAGCGCTACAACCTGTACTGCGGAGGCGGCGTACTCCCCCCCAAATGGGGGTTGGGATTTACCCACCGGACGCCCACGCTGTACAGCGATCAGGACGTAATGAACGAAGTAGAGCAGTTCAATACCAAAGGATACCCGCTGAGCTTCGTGGGGCTGGAACCCGGCTGGCAATCCCGATCGTACCCCAACACCTTTGTCTGGGATAGCACACGATTCCCGCAGCCTGAGCATTTTGTCAACGAATTGCTGAAACGGCACATCCGTGTAAACTTGTGGATCAATCCATACCTATCCAAACATGCTCCCATCTATCAAGAGATCACCCCCTACACCGGCTCACATACGGTTTGGGTGGGAGAAGTGCCTGATTTTTTCATACCCCGGGCCCGACAGCTTTACAAACAGCTCTTCACCGCACAACACCTTAACATCGGCGTCTCGGGTTTCAAAGTAGACGAAGTGGATGGCTACGACAAGTGGCTATGGCCCGATGTAGCCAAATTCCCTTCGGGCACCTCTGCCGAACAGATGCGGCAGGTTTACGGACTTCAATTCCAGAAAATGACAGCCGACTGGTTCCGGGAGAAAAACCAGCGTACCTATGGCCTCGTACGTGCTTCCAATGCGGGATCCGCTTCCCTGCCTTATGTGCTTTATAACGACTATTACAACCACCGCGATTTCATCACCGCACTTTGCAACAGCAGCTTCAACGGTATCCTCTGGACGCCGGAAGCCCGCTCCTCAAAAACTGCAGAAGAATGGCTACGAAGGATGCAGGCTGTTTGCTTTTCGCCCATGGCCATGCTCAATGCCTGGGCCGACGGAACCAAACCGTGGTCGTTCCCCGAAGTCGAAAAACAGGTAAAAGAGGTCATGCTATTACGCATGCAGCTGCTCCCCTATTTGTATACCTCCTTCGCTCAGTATCATTTGGAAGGTAAACCACCCGTGCGTGCAATGCCCCTGGTCGAAGGCTTTAGCTACTCGGCCAACCCCGAAAAAACACAATTGTCTTCCGCAGACAACCCGTACGCCACAACCGTCGTACCCGAAGTAAAAGATCAGTTTATGCTGGGCGACTACCTGCTGGTGGCACCCTTGTTCGCCGGAGACACCACCCGAAAGGTCGTGTTGCCCAAAGGGAAATGGTACGACTTCTATACCGGCGACTATGTAGGCGATGGCGAAATCATTGAAATACCGGCCACGTTGGACCACATTCCTCTTTTTGTACGGGACGGCGGAATTATCCCGATGATGCCTCCTATGCTCCATGTGCCTGAAAATGGCGAAAAGGTCGGGCTCACCGTAAGGCACTACGGCAAAGCCGAAAACTCGACGTACCTGTATGACGACGACGGAACCACGTTTAACTATGAAAACGGCGCCTACAGCCTGTTTAAATTGAACGTCACCCATCAGGACGGCAAATTGAAAGGAAGCCACTCAACCGTCAAAGCCGATTATCCGTCCGGCTACCGGGATTTTTCATGGAAATTTATGACTAAATAGAAACCGATAACGATTCTCAATATGCATCATCCCATCCGAATAGCTGCGGTCGTCGCGGCCGTTTTGGGACTACCCAATACACCGTCATTGGCTCAAACCGGCGATATCACACATCTTCCCGAATACGCCAACCAACCACCTGTATACGAAGACTGGCTAATCAGCCCCGTTTCACAGAAAGCGACAGTTTTCCAGACCGCAGACAACCACCTAGCCCTCAGCAATGGCCTGATTACACGTACGTTTTCGGTAACCCCCGGCGGGGCTACCATCGGTTTGGACAACCTGATTACCGGAGAAGCATTGCTCCGGTCCATCACACCCGAAGCGATCTTGTGGGTCAATGGCCACGAAATCAAGGTGGGAGGACTGATAGGGCAACCCGTTCAAAATTACCTCGATCCTGCATGGATACCGCAAATGGAGGCCGATCCCATGAGCCTGAAACTGGTATCATGGGATAGCCAACCCCTCAAAAGCCGCTTTGCGTGGGCACCCCGCACCGAATGGCTTTCGAAACCGGCCGAAGCGGCGGAAGGCATAAGGCTACAGTTTTCATACAAAGCAGACGAAGCCACCGTCCAACAGCATATCCTGCGCCTCACAAGCGACAACCAACGGCAGAAACTAATGGACGATCCATTCAGGACGCTATCCCCCGCCTGGAAGTTGGTTTCGGCAAACGATAATCCAAGCGCATCCTTTATCAATGAAGGGAAACCCGGCGAAATGATGGGCCCGGAAAATCACCCCGTTTTTGCCGAGCAGCCGCTACCGGCCAACACCCGAGTAGTCATCGCGCAAATCAATGCCGGCACTGACCGATCGACCGAATATGGCCCGGGCGTAACGTTGACTTACCCCGGCAACGACAACCTGAAGCTGTTTCTATCGCCCGGAAACCGGAGTTACGGATTGCTTCATAACGGTACCATCCACTATTTTAGGGGCATGGATCCTTCTGCATCTCATTTTTTACGGCTGCAATTGGAAGAAGGAAAAGTCCACTGTGCCGTTTCGGCAAATGGAAAGGAATACCACACGCTGGCAACCGTCGAAACCACAGCTACAGCTGAAAAAATCAGAATCGGAAAAACAGACCCTGCTGGCGGAGCCAGCCCCGGTCGGAAAACCGGAAATACCGGAAGAAGCCATGTGGAAAACCTTGTACTGCTTGGCGAGCCGGCGGCACCTTCCCGCGACATGGATTTTCTCCGTGATCTTACCGTCCACGTACATTATGAAATGTACGATGCTATCCCCCTGTTGAGTAAGTGGGTCACAGTTGAGTATGATGGCAACAATGAAATTATTGTCAATAACATCCGGACGGAGCATCTTGCGGTTACTGAGGCCGAAAGCGCTGTCGAACATAAACAGCGTTGGGAGCTCCCACCGATTTTCGCCCAAAGTGACTTTGCGTTTGGTTCGATGTCGCCAAATGCATCGGAAAATGCCGGTGTAGAATGGCGTGCGGATTCCACTTACACGACCCAGGTAAACTACTTACTCAATACACCCACGCTATTGGTTTGTGAGCCAAAACACGGTGTAGGACAGGAAATATCCCGGGGAAAACCGTTTGAAAGTATGCGTTTATGGGAATTGATCTACGATAGTTCCGACCGTGAACGAAGGGGGCTGGCACAACGGCGGATGTACCGCACCATTGCCCCTTGGACACAAGAGAACCCCATTATCATGCACGTGCGGAGTGCCGACGATACGTCGGTCAAAAAAGCGATCGACCAAAGCGCCGAGGTAGGTTTTGAAATGGTTATCATGACCTTCGGAAGCGGCTTCAACCTGGAAGACACATCGCAGGCCAACATCCATCGAATGAAAACATTGCGTGATTACGCACACCAAAAAGGGATTGCTTTAGGCGGTTATTCACTATTGGCCAGCCGATCGATCGATGCTGAGAACGATGTGGTAATGCCTCCAGGTATGAAACCCACATTTGGCCGTTCACCCTGCTTGTTGAGTGAATGGGGCGACCGCTATTTCCAAACACTTTATGATTTTTATGAGAAAACCGGCATGGATATCCTCGAACATGATGGATCTTATCCTGGCGACGTATGCGCATCGCATAGCCACCCAGGCCATCGTGGTTTTGAAGATTCCCAATGGAAACAATTTATCCGGATACGCGATTTCTACCGCTGGTGCCGATCAAAGGGGATTTATCTCAACGTGCCCGACTGGTATTTCTTACAGGGAAGCACGAAGATTGCGATGGGATACCGGGAAACCAACTGGTCACTGCCCCGCGAATATCAGGAAATCATCGAACGGCAAAACATTTACGACGGTACTTGGGAGAAAACGCCTTCCATGGGCTGGATGTTTGTGCCGTTGGTCGAGTACCACGGTGGCGGCCCCGCTGCAACCATCGAACCGCTTCGTGACCACCTCCCCCATTATGAACAACGGCTCGCCAATCTTTTTGGTGCAGGCGTGCAGGCGTGCTATCGGGGACCGCAGCTTTATGATACACCGGAGACCAAGGCCCTGGTAAAAAAATGGGTAGATTTCTATAAAAGCCACCGCCGGATACTCGACGGCGATATTATCCATCTGCGACGTCCCGATGGAAGGGATTATGATGCAATCTTACATGTCGATCCCAGCGGGGAAGAGAAAGGGTTGTTGATGGTTTATAACCCGTTGAATGTACCTATTGAACGAACACTTACGGTAGACCTTTACTATACCGGGCTACGAGACCGTGCGACCGTAAGCGTAAATGACGGCGAAGCTGAAGGAATGCCGCTAGATGGCACCGTATTGCACCTGCCCGTTACCATTCCAGCCAATGGCCAAGCTTGGTACGTGCTGAAATAAGTAAATGGTATGGTCATCTATTTATCGAAGGTAGACGCGAAATAATCTTTAACCGCAGTTACCTGTCGCCCATTCAAAATTTCCCCAAGTTGTTCTGGCGTGGCATCCTGTATCTTTTTTACGGATTTGAAGGCCTTCAGCAACTTCTCGGCAGTTGTACGGCCGATTCCGGGGATACTTTCGAGTTCCGTACGGAACGTATGGCGGCTACGTTGTTTGCGGTGGAAGGTGATGCCAAACCGGTGGGCTTCGTCACGGAGGTACTGGATAACTTTCAACGTCTCCGACTTCTTATCGAGGTAAAGCGGATACGGGTCGCCGGGATAGTACAGCTCCTCCAACCGCTTCGCGATACCAATAACCGTCACCTGCTTGTCGATACCCAACAACTTCAGGCTTTTCAACGCCGATGACAGTTGACCCTTGCCCCCATCGATGATAATGAGCTGGGGAAGCGTCTGACCCTCATCGAGCAACCGCCGGTACCGTCGATGCACCGCTTCTTCCATCGTAGCAAAATCATTGGGTCCTTCTACCGTCTTGACGTTGAAATGGCGGTAGTCTTTCTTTGACGGCCTCGCGTCCTTGAAAACCACGACGGCCGACACAGGGTATTTGCCCTGGAAGTTGGAGTTATCAAAACATTCGATATGCCGTGGGAGTACATTCATCCGCAAGTCGCGTTGCATCTGCGTAAGTATGCGTTCGGTCTTCAGTTCGGGGTTGAGTTTCTCATATTGATTGAGCCGCTCTTTTTTGAAATACAATGCATTCTTGAGCGATAGTTCCAACAGTTTTTTCTTTTCGCCTTGCTTTGGTACCGTAAACCGGAGATCGTCCGCATCGACATCAAGTGCAAACGGCACGATGATTTCCTTGGATGTACTGTTAAATCGACTGCGTATTTCCGAGATCGCCAAGCTCAGCAATTCGGCCTCGCCTTCATCCAAGCGCTTCTTCAATTCTACGGTCTGCGTTTGGATAATGACGCCATTCATCACTTTCAGGTAATTCACAAACGCATGGTTCCGATCAGAAGCAATGCTGAATACATCCACGTTCGTGATGGACGAGTTGACCACGGTTGACTTGCTTTGGTAGCGATCTAACAAATCGAGCTTGGTTTTGAGGTGATGGGCGTATTCGAAATTCAATTCGGAAACGGCGGTATCCAGTTGTTCCTTCAACCGGCGGATAACCACACCGATCTTGCCGTTGAGGATATCGCGGATATCCTTCAAGCTGTGCTCGTAATCTTCTTCCGTCTGGTATGCTTCACAGGGTCCTTTGCAATTGCCGATTTGGTATTCCAGGCATACCCTGAACTTTCCACTGGCGATATTCTCCGGTGTGAGCGATAAATTACAGGTACGGAGGGGGTAAAGTTCACGGATGGTATCCATGATGGCGTGCATCATACCCACCGAGGCGTAGGGCCCAAAATACTTGGAGCCATCCTTTACGTATTTCCGGGTTGGGAAAACACGGGGAAACCGCTCATTTTTGATCACAATCCAAGGGTAGGTCTTATCATCTTTGAGCATCACATTATACCGTGGTTGATGCTTTTTGATGAGGCTGTTTTCCAACAACCAGGCGTCTATCTCGGTATCGACGATCGTGAAGGTAATCCGGTTGATTTTGCGTACCAGCACGCGGGTCTTGCCATTGAGCGGGGTGGTTTTGACGAAATAGGAACTGACGCGGTTTTTGAGGTCTTTCGCTTTACCGATGTAGATGAGCTCGCCGTCGGCATCCCAATACTGGTATACCCCCGGCCGGTGCGGTATCTGCTCAAGTGCCTTACGGTAGTCAAATTTGGTCACGGATATCCTATTTCTCCTTTCACGCAACGTACGCAAATGTTCACGCAAAAGTGCGCAGAGGTTATCGCAATGGGCGCGAATCTAACTTTGCGGCCTTTGCGTGACAAATCTTAGCGGCCTTTGCGTGGACTTCTTTAATCCTTACTCAAAACCCTAACCGGTCATCGAGCTGTGGCTCTTCGCTGGGCCTGAATTCTTCGTATTTACTGCAATCCAACTCCTTGGTAAGGCCTCCTTCCGGCAGGGGGAAATCGCCTTGCGTATAATTCAACGTCGTGTCGGCATATACCTTCTGCATGTAGAGGGCAAACACGGGCAATGCCGCTTGCGCACCTTGCCCCTCGGCCATACGATCAAAACTGATGCCCCGATCTTCCGCGCCCGTCCAAACACCGCTTACCAACTCGGGGGTGATACCGATAAACCAAGCGTCCGCATTGTCGTTGGTCGTACCGGTTTTACCTCCGATAGGGTTGTTAAGTCCGTAACGCCAGCGTATACGGCCACCCGATCCGCTGGCCACCACGCTTTTAAGCATATCCACCATGATATAGGCGGTCTGGCTGTTGAGTACCTTGGAGACCCGCGGCGCCTTCTCGTAAATGGGCATACCGTTCTTATCTTCAATGCGGAGGATATAGGTAGGTTCTACCCACACGCCGTGGTTTACAAATGCCGAATAAGCACCGACCATGTCGTATACCGAGGCTTCATAAGCCCCTAGCGCTATCGACGGAAATTCGGGCACATCGGAGGTAACGCCCATCCGCTTGGTCAGCGCTGCCACGGGCGTCGCCCCTACCTCGTCTATCATGTAGGCCGTTGCATAATTCTGTGAGTGGGCCAAGGCGGTGCGTAGCGTAATAGGGCTACCGGCCGAGTTGTCGCCACGCGGCGACCAAGCGTTCGGGCCGGTACCGACCGTGATCGGTTCATTAGGCACCTTGAAACAGGGTGAATAGCCATTGTCTATCGCCACCGCGTAGGTAAACGGCTTGGCGGTAGACCCTACCTGCCGCGTACCGGTCTTCACCTGGTCGTACTTATAGTGTTCGAAATTGATTCCGCCCACCCAAGCGCGTACATAGCCTGTATGCGGTTCCATAGACATGAACGAATTCCGAAGGATAAGCTTGTTATACCGGATGGAATCCATCGGGGTCATCACGGTGTCTTTATCGCCGTCCCAAGTAAAGATCGTCATGGGCACGGGCGTATCGAAATCTTTCTTGATTTCCGCGTCGGTTTTACCGGCCTGCTTCAACATCCGGTAACGGTCTGAGCGCTTCATGCCCGTTTCCAGCAGTTTAGCCTTTTCGCCCCGGAATGGATCGCGATTTTTCCACTGCTTATCGAACGATGCCTGAACCGTTGTCATCCATTCTTTCTGGGCCGCTTCGGCATATGCCTGCATCTTGGAGTTGATGGTTGTATAAATCTTAAGGCCGTCCCGGTCCAAATCCCACGGGCTGCCATCGGCCTTGGTGATCGAGAGCTCTTTGAATTCCCGTTGGATTTCGCGTTTCAGCACCGCGCGGAAATACGGAGCCAAGCCATCGCCATATTCGGATATGTTCATATCCAACACCAGCGGCTTTTTCTGTAGTTCCAACGATTCTTCCCGGGTGATATAGCCGGCCTTACGCATACTCTCTATGACTAAGTTCCTCCGGCGAATTGACCGTTGCGGATACCTTACAGGCGAATACATACTCGGCCCTTTCAGCATCCCCACCAATATTGCTGCCTGCGGTATATCCAGCTTATCGGGTGTTGTATTGAAGTATGTACGGGCTGCCGATTTGATGCCGAATGTGTTATAAGCGCCAAAATCGACGGTGTTGAAATACATCGTGATCATTTCCTCTTTGGTATAATTGCGTTCAAGGCGCACCGCGGTAATCCATTCCTGAAATTTCTGGATGATACGCTTGCCGGTATTCCGCGCACGGCCTTCGGAAAACAGGTTGAGCGCCAATTGTTGGGTGATGGTACTCGCCCCTTGGCGATTGCCGATGAGGTTATAAAAAATAATCGTGAACGTACGCCGGTAATCGATACCCGAATGGCGGTAAAAGCGCTTGTCTTCCGTGGCAATGAGCGCCTGCACCAAATGGGGCGACAGCTGTTCATAGCTCACCTTGGATCGGTTTTGCACATAATAAGTGCCCAGCACCTTACCATCATCAGAGATGACCTCCGACGCCAAGTTGCTCTTTGGGTTTTCCAGATCGCGGAACGTCGGCAACTTACCGAACAGCCCCACCCCCACACAAAAGATAAATAAAAAGCCCAGTAAAATGATACCGATAAGCACTTTCCAGAAGGTGCGGGTATACCGGCTGATTTCGTCCTTTGTTAGCTTGTCGTTATTGTCCTTTTTTTTGCTGTTCATTCTTCTACTTAAAACGCACGCGTAAATGCGTACTTACCTATCCAATTGATCTTGATATACGGCATGGTAATCGTCTACCTTATCGAAATCAGATAACGTGCCAAAATTTGCTTCGGTAATCACAAAGGTGTTATAGAGGTCGCCCGGGATTTTCATGATATCCGGTATAAGTGGTAATATTCGCGTTTCGTACCGTTTGGCATCATCGTAATTATAAAATGGTCCGATATAAATCAACTGGTTTTCATCGCTTACCGTCTTCAACTGGTGGGAGATGTCCTGGCCGGCATAACGTGTACGGTTGAACTGACCGATACCGAAACGGGACGGTGCCAGGTTGACGCGTCCATTCATCACGTTCACCACGAAGTAATAGGTTGCCGAATCGGGCAGCAATGCCAAATCGCGGTATACATTAGGCCCCAACTCACCTACCTCCGCCACTTTGGCCAGTTGTTGTTGTGTTATGCCCTTCCCGTTTCCAATCCCCTGCATGCCCGCTATGCCCGTACTTCCGGCCGCCGCAACAGCCAGCTCCCGGCGCGGCCTTGGTGGTTCGGGACCGCGCCTGATGACCAGTTGCGGCCACAAGGTCATGGTCGGTTCATCTACAAACCGCACCCTGCCTTCATCGACCGGCTGCAATGCATATTGGCGGGCAGAAAGGGTGTCCCGGTGGGTAGCTATAAACTCCAGGTGTTGATTAACCAATGGAGTGATGAGGCTGTCATCCGGGAAATCCGTCACCAATTCCCTCAAGGCATTTTCGAATGTATCTAACGTAGATGTCCTCCCCCAAGCCAATGCCCGCAGGTAAGCCAGTTGGCTCAACGTCTGCCGGCGGCCGGCTCCCTTATCGAGTATGGGGCCAACCTCGTCGATCACCTCGCGGTATTGTTGTGCCGTGTAATGCGTATAGGCCGACTCATATGCTTGTTCGAGCACCCGTTGCTGCTGCTCCAATTTGGCAAGGTACATCGGATCACGGACGATGTGGCTGTAACGTGAATCGGGAAAATCGGCAAGTAGCCTTTCACGGTAATGCGCCATTTTCGCAGCATCGATATCGGCATACAAGCGATAGAGGTTGTAATACAATAGTGGCGCGTCTGCGGTAGCTGGAAAGCGATCCAACAGCTCCTCGTAGGTACGGATAGCTGCTTTTTCATCAAGCAATTCATCACGGTAGCTATTACCCATCCGCATCAGGGCCTCATGTATGAGCGAGTCGGACGCCGCTATTTTTTCATCCGTATCAGGAAGTTGATCCAAGTAGGTTTGCCGTAGCTTCGCCGCCCATGCGGCACTATCCACTTCAACGGTATCTTCCAGCGGAGCATCATCGAGTTCGGGGGTAGTGCCGACCGTGGCCACTGCACCATTCCCAGCCATATCACTGAAACGCCAATTATCCTTCAGTTGGCGGTTGCCCCACCGACGTCGGAATTCCGCCTGCCCCATCCCCATGGCATCGGGGTTATTGAAGTAAAAGCGGTTGTCGGTATAGGTTGGCGTGGCCGCCAACATATCATCAAACGGTGAGAAGCGCGTAGATGTTGTGGACCTTTCCTTCGCCGGCACCTCCTTATCGGCTCGGTATTGGGCCCACCGGTGAGCGATCAGGCTGTCCAGCTCAACTTGGCGTTGGGCCTCACCCAGCCCAGCGAAATATTGCAAACTATCTTGATGGGCCACGATACGCAATTGGGCAATCAAGCCGTCCAAATTGGCGATTTTCCGTTGCACCTCCCCCGCTTGCGGAAAGTCTATCGGCAGTACCATCCCTACGCTGTCGTAGTAGCGCTTGGCCATTGGGTAATCGGCAGCCTGAAAATAATGGTCGGCCAGTTCCAAATAGGTGAGCGTGGTCTGGTAACGGTTATTGCTTTCCTGCCTCAGGGCTAATTCGTAATTAGCTAGCGCTTCCGTTATGCGGCCATCGGCATGGAAAATTTTGGCAATCTGGAAATAAATCTGGTCCTTGAACTCCTTGTTCTTGCCATCGCGCAGCATGCGCCGCAGCAATTTCACCCGTTGTTCGCCTGAGCCGTTTTCGGCCGTTGCCAAAAACACACGGTTCAACCCCGCATGAAACGACATTTCATAAGGGGCATTGCTGCGTACCACCTTGCTGTAGTGATTGTAGGCGTCTTCCGCACGACCCTGTTTCTGCAATAGTTGCCCTAACAGGAAATGCCATCTCAATTTGGTGGGCTTGTGCCGGGTATGTTCAATGGCCTGCTCAAGCATCGTAATCGCAGCGGCCTCGTCATGGATAAGAAGATAGTACTTTGCCTGGGTAGCGAACGCCAGCCCCACCGATTTCTTCTCGGACTCGAGGCCTGCAAACACCGTATCCAACACCAAACCGGCGTCGGTAAGATTGCCCAATTGCATCTGCGAACGCGCCTTCCAAACCAGGGCAGCCTGTCGATACTCGGGCATATCGGCGAAGGTATTGGCCACATAGGTAAAAAACTCCACGGCGTTGTAGTAGTTCCCTTTCAAATGGTTCGCCTTACCGGTAAGCAGGTAAGCTTCATTGATGTACTTGCTTTTCGTTTTGTTGTTGATGATATCCCGCGCCTTCCCAATGACGGAGTCCATCAATGGGGTATTGGATGATGCGGTAGCCTCCGTGGGTTCGATGAGTACCGGCAGCAACTTTTGATAATTATCGCGATGCGACTCAAAATTCTGGCTCGCCACATCCGCAATAATTTTGCGGCCATGATAGACGATATTGAACCTGGCTGTCAGGTTTTCCATCATATCATACTTGACCTCATTTTCCTTTCCCCGCTTCGCTGCGCACCCCGCCAAAACAAAACACATCAGCGCCCCTGCAACGATATGAAGGGCCGAAAAGGCTGACAAGTGCCGAAAAAATGAATATATTTGCTGGGAATGCACATGCAAAAATATCATTTATTTTCGTCTACCTATAATTATTCATTAACTTGGTTGTTTTTAACGGAATTCATGATTGCTCCGCAGTTTGTTTTTAAAGGTGACGAAGCTATCGGATTTATCCATCCACTCCGTGTCAGAAAAATCGCAATGGTTTTATACTTTCTCCCATTTTATCGCACCCCCGTTTAGATTAAAGGAATTACTGTGGCCAAACAAAAAAATAAGCTATCGAAAATACTTAATGCCCGGTACAAGGTGGTGGTACTCCACGAAGACACATTTGAGGAAAAGGCGGCTTTCAGGGGTAAATTATGGTATTGGATAAGCGGAACCCTGTCGGCCATCATTGTACTCGTTGTGTTAACCATTGTCCTCATCCGGTCCACGTCGCTGCGCGAATATGTCATTGGCAACTCATTAAGTGGGTACGAGCGTACGGCGTTGCTTGAAACATATGCCCGTATCGACTCCATGGAACAAGTACCCCGCGCCCAAGAACAGTACCTCAATAATATCAAACAGGTCATCAGCGGCGACGTTGGTGAGACGGCAGCAGAAGCGCAGGAAGAACGCCCCCTAAACGACGCAGCTACGCCAACGGCTTCAGGCACTGCAGATTTAGGCCTCTCCGAAGATGAGCTTGCCCTGCGCGAACTGGTGGAATCGGGCGCACCATACGACCTGGCGGAAAACCCCGGGCCCACCCGTACAGGTATAGCATCCTATACTTTCTACAGCCCTATCAAGGGAATCATCAGTTCGAGTTTCAGTGCCCAAGAGCAGCATTACGCAGTGGATATTGCGGTAAAACAAAACGAACCCGTGCGCAGCACCCTAAGTGGCCACGTGGTTTTTGCATCTTACACGCCCGAAACCGGCAACGTGGTCATTGTGCAGCATGGCAATAATCTGCTATCGTTGTATAAACATTGTGCATCAATTATCAAAAAAGTTGGTAGCTTTGTGCGTGGTGGGGAAGTGGTAGCGTTTGCCGGGAATACAGGATCGTTGACAACCGGTCCACACCTCCATTTCGAGTTGTGGTATAACGGTAACCCGGTAGACCCCACGGACTACATCGCTTTTTGAAAAGAAACATCTATTTACCTAGACATTATCACATGTTTACCAACAAAAAAACCGAAAAACTACAAGAAACGCGGGGCAGTAGTTTCAACCTCATTGCCAACGGAACCGAGATCACGGGCGATATCACTACTACGGGCGACCTGCGTATCGACGGACGCATCCATGGCAACGTCTCTTGCACGGCCAAGCTGGTGGTCGGCGACGGCGGTGACATCACCGGAAACATCAACTGTTGTTCGGGCGAGATTTCCGGCTCCGTGCAGGGCCAGGTGATCGCCAAGGAAATCCTCCAACTCAACCAATCGGCGTTGATCCATGGGGACATCGAAGCGATGCGCTTCATCGTTGAAGATGGAGCTTCCATCAATGGCCGATGTACCACCAGCCGCAGTTTGGCGTTGCCCGAATACCCGCCTGAGGTGAAACTAATTTCGAATGAAAAACCGGAAGCGATTACCGACTAAAGCGCTGGGCAAATACGCGTATTTCAGCGGGGTCGGCTTCCAGATGCTGGCCATCATCGGTGTATTCACCTACATTGGGTATCGGATCGACCAATCGCGCGAGGCCGATACGCCCATCTGGACCGCGCTTTTCGCACTGGTCGGGGTGTGCATCAGCATATATACCGTGATTCGGGCGGTAACGAAGCGGCGATAGGTCCAACGGGTCATCATATTAAAAGATAAAAATGCATACTGATAAAGCCCATTGGGCACGAATCTATCTACAACGAAAAGCGCCTGGAGATGGTAAACCCCCAACGGAACTGTCCTTTGGTCCATGACGAGGTGGTCTCCGGAATGTATTGCATCTCCTGGATAGCTGTGGCATTGGTAAAATTAAGATTGAACACATGGCCACCGGTCTCGACTTCCAAACCGATGCCCAAGGGGTTGTAAAGCGCGGTGATGGCTTCCGCATACCGTTCCTTGCTTGCCGGTGATCGGAACGGCAGGAAATAGTCCATCACCAGCGCCATACGCCTGCTCACCTTCAACCGTCCACCAATCCCTACCGCGAACAGGTTATCTTGACCGTCGTAATCCGCCGTGGTATTCCTACGGATATACGTGGGATGCACGGCCAGCGACAGTGCCGGGCCGAATTTACGGGCAATGATCAATTGCCCTACGATATTGAGCCGGTCGGCAAATTGCCTGTACGATGTAGCTTCACCGTCGTTCTGCCGATCGGCCTTTACGCCGGGGATGGTCATACTAGCGTAACCCGTTATGGATAGCGGCACCTTGCCATCCACCGTTTGCCGTAGCATCCTGTATTTTACATTCATTTCGTACAACTGGGCTACTTGGGTAGCACCCTTGGCGCGCGCGATACCGACATTCAGATCGTCCGTTATCCCATACTCAAATCCGATTTTGATATCCGTGGAATTATCCAAGCCGAAGAAATTCTTGGCACCGCCATTCGCGCCTGCGATGTCTCCAAAACGATGGTCTACCTTGAAATCGAGCTCGCGCTTATGGATGGTTTCGGGCGACTGGCTGTTGATGATGCGTGTCGTCTTGAACGTAGCTTCGACGGCTTCCTGTGCATGGCCGCTACTGTCCGCGAGGGCTGCCTCCAGATCGATCTGCGCTGTTATGGGGAGGGAGATGGCTGCTAGCATTCCTAACAGAACAATGTCTTTGATGAATCGGGGTGTCTTCATAATTGATAAGCTTACTTGCCGTAGGTCGCTGAGACGGCTATTTCCACCACTTCGGCGATGTTCTTGATAACGATACGGGGAATCTTCACATCATGGTCGGCCACCCGCACATTGAACGTGGCCGCAGCCGTTACCGATTCCCCCCTTACCGTGATGGTCGCGGGAATCATATACCGCTTTCCGACGCCGTGTATATCCAGCATGCCTGTCACGGTAACAGGGTACGTACCATCTTGGTGCCAATCGATGGGCCCCTTGATTTTACCGTTGAAGGTGGCATGGGGGAACCGGTCGCTTTCCATGTAATTCTCATTGAAATGTTCCTGCATGAGCCGCTTTCTGAACGCAAAAGTCTTTATCGCCACCTTGAACGCGATTTCACGGCGGCCGGTATCGAGTGCCGACGCCGCCTTTTCGGTTACCGCAGAGATATTCTCAAGGGGCGCTTCCGAAAAAAAAGATATTCGGCTTGCCTTGTCGATCAATAAGCCCTGCGCCTCCGCACGGAAGCACAGGACCATTGCGAAAAACCAAACGTATACTTTTATCATTGCGGTGCCCCCTTATCGATCCATGCCTTGAGTAATTCGCGTTCGCGGGTAGACAAACTCCCATTCTTGGGCATGACCCTGCGCACGATAACCGCATCATTGATCCGGTCGATATTCTCTTTCACCGAATTGAAGCCCGAGAACACCCAATACGGTGTTCCCTCCCCGGCGCCCGTATGGCAACTGCTACACTTCGACTGCAGCAAGCTGCCCACGAAGTTGGTGTAGGTCACATTCGCGGCCGTCACGTCATCGCCTCCGTTTCCGGGCGGGTCGGGGTCGGGCATGGGGGCCCCATCTTTCCCGCATGCCATAAAACCGAGCATCAGTACCAGCATAGGTGTTTTCCATAAGATTTTTTTCCAGCGTGCCATCGTTATCATGTCTGTTAATGAAGAAATAAATCGTTATCTATCAGGGCGCGGTGGCTTCCGGCGAATCGGCGTTCAGTACCGGCCAAATGCCGACGGCCGGAACGTTGACGCCTTTGGTTTCGCCACGGGCGGCGTCTTGGCCGAAATAATAAAGCGGCCACCCTTTATAGGTCAATTGCGTGCGCCCATGCACGGTTATTTCCTCGAAATCCGCGGGGTCAAGTACCGATGGAACCGATGCCGGCCCGGCTTCATAGATCGGCCATACACCGTTATTTGAGAAATCGGCATTGGTGAAATTATTGACATTATGCCGGTCCTGAACAAACCCGTATAGCGTACGCCCGTAACCATCAACCAGGTGCCGTGTTTGGCCTTCGCCCGGCGTAAGGTCTTCGGTATACAGCGTACCATCTACCCCTACCAATTGGTGTTGCACTACCATGACCGAATAGTCGGGTTTGGCGACAAACCAGTTGCTGCCCACCCCATCTCCACCGATCTCTCCCGGTGCAGCATCACTGGCATAATAATATAACGGCCACCCCTTGTACGTCGATTGCAATGAACCATTGGCTAGCGTAATGGTACCGACATCGTCGCGCTCGATGGCCCCGCTAGCAGCAGCGTTCGCGCTATAATAGGCGGGCCATATCGATGCACAATTGCCTGCACATGCCGAGCTTCCATCGGCATCACGCGCAAAGAAATAGAGCGTCATACCTGCGCTGTCGGTCAGTACTTGCCCGAAGGTGGCATCGGTCTTGACAAAAATCCCCATTTTCTCTTCCGGTTCCGCCGGATTGTCTTTTTTACACGCGGCGATAGGCAAGCAAACCAGCATAGCCGCCCACCATACCCATTGGTTGCGATGTGTTTTCATAACATTGTGGATTATGTATTTTCTTTTGAATAGTTCCATACTTGCAATACGGAACAAACCGCAAATAGGTTGCTTCAATAATGCAGAAAAAAAAATCAGGCCGCGGGCAACCTTTTGCGCCGAAAGCCCGTATTATTGTATAAACGAAATAGAGTAGCTTGCCGACAGTAGTGAATGAAGAGGCCGTACGACAGCATATTGCCGGTTGCTTGAAATACGATAAGCAAAGCCAATATGCATTGTTCAAGTATTTCTATAGCTTCGCTATGGGGATATGCCGGCGATATGCGCGCCATTCGGATGAGGCATCGGATATCCTGAACGAAAGCTTCTTGAAAATATTCAACCGTATTGAACATTACGATGCATCCAAACCGTTCAAGACTTGGATAAGCAAGATCATCACCAATACGGCGATTGACTATTACCGGTCCTCGCTCAAATTTGCACAACACGACGAAATCGAAGCATACGAACACATCAGCGATAGCGAACGTATATATGACAACCTGGCGTACAACGATTTGCTGGCAATGGTCATGTCGCTAAGTCCAGCGTACCGAACGGTTTTCAACCTCTATGCCATAGATGGGTATAGCCACCAGGAAATTGCGGAATTATTGGGTATCACCGTAAATACATCAAAATCAAATTTGCATAAAGCGCGCAAAAGACTACAGGAACTGTTGGCGGACGCCTCGGCACCAGGCCACCTAAACGAGCCACACAGGCAAACGGCAGGTAAGCGGTAGCAAAAGGAATGTGAAATGGAAGAGAAACACCCCATAGATAAACTTTTCAGGGACGGGTTAAACAAGGCCGACATCCCTTTCGATGAGGGCGCCTGGACTACTTTGTCGCGGAAAATGCATCCGCGCAGGCGATGGCCCCTCCTGATCGGCATCGGCAGTGGGATAGCTGCCGCTGCGGCCATCGCAGCCATTTTGCTATTCAACGGGCATGAACTGGAGGTAGCACGTCCTGAACACCAAGCCGTATCGCAGCAGCCGACCACACCGCCGCAACCCGTCATGCCCACGCCCAGTGGACCCGCTTCCGCCAATCCAACCCAATCGACAGTACCCGACCGTCAGCATCCATCCATACCCATCGCGCACCCACAACCAGCCGGTGAAGAGTCGCTCCTTGCCCCTACACCGGTTCGATTACATGAGTTGACCTCGGCCGCCTTTCACCATGATCTTTACCGCCGCGAACCGCAACACATAGCCACGGCATTGCCGATGCGCTCGCTTCGAAAAGCGTATACACGCGCCGATAACCAACCGATACCTACCGTCGGCATTCGGAATCGAGGATGGACACTGGGCATCATCGCAGCCCCCGACTTATCGGGCTCGCAGCCTTTCCGTGGTAAGCTTAGCGGCAATTTGGGACTTATGGCTACCTATCACCTCAATGGCCGGCTCAGTATCAGCGCCGGTATACTTTATGCTAAAAAAATATACCAAGCCGATTTTGCGGACTATCGCCCCGCGGGCAACCCGCTTTACGCTAAATACACACCGATTACGGTGGATGCCGATTGCAACGTACTGGATATTCCGGTGAATATCAATGTCGACATCGCACGGCAGCAGCGTGCTACCTGGTTTGCTTCTACCGGAATATCCAGCTACCTGATGCTCAAGGAAACCTATGATTATACTTACCCACCGCACCAATATGGCGACTTGAAACAACTTACGCTGCGTAACCAAAACAGGCACATACTTGGCATAGCCAACTTATCGCTGGGCTATCGCCGTCAACTTGGTGGTGCCGTGAACCTTACCGTACAGCCATTCGTCAAAATACCGCTGACAGGGATCGGCAATGGCAAAATCAAACTTTATTCCTCCGGCGTGGCCATATCCGCCGATGTGGACCTCACACGTTTCAGAAAACAGTAACCGACCTTGCGTCTTTCCGTCACATTCCGTACTTTTGGCAGAGCTAATAGCCAGTGCCAATTACTGATTTCTCACAGCGAGTTTCAGCATATGTATAAAAACAGCAAAACAGTACCCGGATCCATGACGACCAGAAAGACATTTCTAAAACAATCGGCGCTATCGCTTCTTGGTTTAAGTTTACTTTCTTCAACGAAAGCTGCTTTCGCTGAACAAGCGCGCCATGGTGCTTTAGCTAAGAACCCCTTCGGCACCGATACAAAAATAATCCGGTCGATTTCGTATAATGTCTTCAATGGTTGCATTGGGTATAAAGGCATTAATGGTCGCGGCTTACCCCCCGGCGATCAGAGCACGCTAATTAAAGCAGCAAGAGATTTGGACCAAGTCCCTATGCGGATTATGCATGAGTTAGCATTGTACCGGCCCGATATCATCAATTTTTCCGAGGGACCCGATGAAGAAACCGTTGCGGAAATGGCAAAGATACTTGGCATGGCGTATGCATTCTTTCCTGGCGGCAAAAATGGTTCGGGGAACTACCCAGGAGCTATTCTCACCAATTTTGAGATCCTAAGCTCCGAAACGAGACCATTTGCAGACAAGCGCCATGACCTAGAGGAACTATTCACCCGGCACTGGGGGAAAGCGAAACTTCGATTGCCAAACGGTAAATCCATCGTTGTCCATTCCGCCCACTTATGGCCTTTTGCGAAAGAAGAGAACGATACCCGCATCCGATTGGACGAAATCGCGGCGATGCTGGCAGCCGTCGCGCATGATGCCGGCGATGTGGACTCCATCCTCCTCCAGGGCGACCTGAACCATAGGCCGGACACCGAGGAATACAGGCGCTTAAACAGCGGTTCATTGGTCGACGCATTTACAGCGGCTGGCCAAGGCGATGGCTTTACGGCCAATGCCATTAAACCCGCCAAGCGGATCGACTACATTTATTGTGCCGGTAGGCTAGCCCATCAAATCATTGCATGCCGTCCTTTATATGAAGGAAGCTTCCGGATGAACAACGACGACCCGAATGGATTTGCCTTGAGTGACCATCTTCCGGTATTGGCCGATTTCGGATTAGGCACCGCGTAATTAAAGCACACTGCCGGCCTCAAGCTGGCCCAACACGGAAAATACGGGCATGCATACCCGTAGCAACTGGTTTGGAAGTATACCGAAATGCTTCCGGAAAGCGGTAGTGAAATGCGAAGCATATTTATAACCGACCTCTTGGGCCACCGCTGCCACCTTTAGTTCCTTGGCAAGCAACAACGATTTCGCCAACTCCATGCGCCGGGCAGTGAGGTAACCGAATACCGTAGTACCGTAAACCGCTTTGAACTGTTTCTTCAGTGTGGCCTCATTGGTACCCACCGTATGAGCCAAGCCAACCAACGAATAAGATTGGGCAGGTTGGTCGTGCAACAAATCCCTTACCTTTTGCATCCGCTCCAACTCGTCGGGACGCAGTTGCACGGAACGTCCCCTATTATCCAGGGTATCCGTCCGTTCCAGGAAGAGCACCCATAGTTCGGCCAGTTTCAACTGGGTATAGGCAGGCTGTAAATATGCCGGCTTCTTTTCGTGAAGCAGTTGTTGGATAACCGCAACCTTTCGCATCCCCAGCACCATGCCATTCCCGTCCAATAACCAGGTACATGTATCGGTACGCAAGAACTTGCGGAGATACGACGGGCCACTGGACACAGGCAGCGGGAAATCCGGAACCTCGACAATCAGCACGAACAGTTCACAGGTATCCCCCCCGTCAAAGGCGATGTCTTGCGTACACCCACCTTTTACCAGAGAACAGTTGCTTTCACCGTTCGAAAACAGTTTCATCGGACCATGGCAACCGACCCGGACGCCCTTGCCCTTGGCCACATAAATCAAGCGGGCCTCCGATCGCGGCTGCGCCAGCACCTGAAAACGGTGGACAGCATCCGCCATATGGAACCGGTAATAACGGAACGTTCCCGAACGACTTATCGTCACCTGGCTACCCGCCGGTCCTTCCATTCGACGATCTCCATCAGCCAATCCCTGATGCGTTAATCCGACAACCTCGTCTATAAATTCCGCCATTTATAAGTGAAATTCCGTTTTCTATAATTTTCAGGCCACACGTAACCCTATATTTGCGCCAAATATACGTTATTTAGACTATATACAAATAATGATTCCTGCGAAATCTATTTATCGCTGTTTTTCCTTTGCATTGTTCGTTCTCACCACCCCGCTGGCCTACGCACAAACCGGTGTGCTCTCGGGTTCGGTATCTACCACTTCGGGGCAACCCGTGGCGGGCGCCTCGATTACACTCAGCCCGAGCAACCGGGGAACCATGACCGACGAGCGAGGCCTCTATACCCTATCGGGGGTACCCTATGGTGCGTATACATTGGCGGTCACTTCGCTGGAAATCCAGCCGGTGGAAACGCGGGTAGCCATCAACCGGCCCCGCCAGCGTAAAGATGTCGTTGCGACCGAGAACGAGGCTACCCAACTGGACGAGGCTACGGTATCGCGTAACACAGAAAAACGGGAAATCGAGACGCAAGGCTTTGCCGTAGCCGTTGTAGAAACCAAAGAAGCTTCCGTACGGAATCTGACTACCAACGAATTACTGGACCGCACCGTGGGCGTACGTGTACGCCAAAGCGGCGGACTAGGATTAGAGATTGAATATAACCTCAACGGGATGACAGGGAGGTCCGTCGGCATTTTCATTGATGGCATCGAGATATCCACGTATGGGTCGTCGTTCAACCTGAACAACATCCCGCCGGCGATGATTGAGCGGATAGAGGTGTACAAAGGTGTACTGCCAGCGCACTTATCGGGCGATCTCCTTGGCGGTGCTATCAATATCGTACTGAAAAAGGGAAACTCCGCCAACAGTTTGACCGCCGCGGTATCTTACGGGTCATTCAATACCCTACAGGCCGATTTGAGCGGCCAGTATCGCAATCCGAAGAACGGGTTCACAACAAAGGTTTCGGGGTTTTACACCGCTACCGACAACGATTACGAACAATGGGGTAAATTTTCGAAATACATCGAACCGAACGGTGTAGTGGTCCGGAACTTTCGGACGAAACGCTTTTTCGACGGGTACCGGACATTAGGCGGACGAGCGGAGTTCGGATACACGGATGTTAATTGGGCGGACGTTTTCCTGATCGGATACAACATCTCCGACTCCTATAATGAAATCCAGCATGGGCAAACCATGGGCACCCCTTACATGGGCCGGACGGCCGAAGCCCAAGCCCACGTACTGAGCTTAAATTATAGCAAACGTGACCTGTTTACCAAGGGGCTGAGCCTGAACGTTAACGGTGTCTACAGCCAGCGGAATACATATATCCAAGATACCATCCCGTGGGCGTACAACTGGGACGGCACCATCCGGATGGACCTGAACGGCAACCCCGTGCGCCGACCGGATGGGGCGCAGCAAGGCGAACCCACCATCGCCGACATCGATCGCCATATCACCAACATCCGAACGAATCTGGGTTATGAGGTCGTTGCGGGTCATCGCCTATCATTGAACCATGTATTCTACACGGTAGATCGGGAGGACAGCGACCTTCTGAATCCAACGGAACGCGACGCACTAAAAAGCACCAATGGCCTTTCCAAAAATGTCCTGTCGTTCAATTATGAAGCACAAACGTTCAAGGGCCGGTTGCGCACCAATGTGTTTGCCAAGATCTACCAGCAGTCGCTGGAAAGCTTAACCTACAAGGGGTCGGTGGTCAACGGGCAGGCGGTGATTACCGAAAACCGAATTAAGGATAGCCGTTCCAATACCGGATATGGGCTAGCCGTATCCTACTCCATTACCCCAAAAACCGTACTTATTACCTCGGCCGAACGGGCCGTGCGTATGCCGCACGATAACGAAATTTTCGGCAACCCAGATCAGAACGTGCTCCCCAGTCCGGCTATACAGCCCGAAGTAAGTGACAATTACAACGCTGGCTTGCGATTGGGTACATTCCGGTTTGACCAACACGGAGTGGATATTTCGGGCAACGTATTCTGGCGCAATGTGAAAGACCGGATCATGCCACAAACAAACGAACTCATTAGCCAGCAAGAGATCGAACAGACGCAGTACATAAATCTCGGATTATCCCAATCATTAGGTTTTGAAGGCGAGATTTCCTATCGTTATCGAGATGACCTCACCGCCATGGTCAATTTCTCCAAGTTCAATTCGTTATTCAAACAGGAATTTGATCCCGAAACCGGCCAACGGATGACTTATTACAACACACAAATTCCAAACGAGCCCTTCTTTACGGTAAACGCCAATATACACTATCGGTTCCATCATGTCATCCAGAAAGCGTCAGAGTTGAACCTGTTTTACACCCTTGGATACGTACATCCGTTCCGAACGGTATGGCCGGAATCCGATTGGTTCATTACGCCCGCCCAGTATCTGCACAATGTAGGCGCAAGCTACCGGTTCCCGAGCCGTAAACTCATCGTGAGTGTGGACCTGAAGAACATCTTGAATAATGAAATATACGACAATTTCGGCGTACAGAAACCCGGCAGGGCCGCCTATTTGAAACTTACATACACAATCAATAATTTTAATAAGTAACACCAGTAAGATGAATAAAAAACAGATGAAACATGCACTTTTCGGTGCTGCCATCGTAGCCCTTGCCATTGGCGGCTGCGCGAAAGATAGCGGACCGGGTATAGACAGGCCGGGCGAATCGGATCGGTGGATCACCATTTCCGGTGCAATGATGGACGATGAGGCCGGTGACGGCAACGGAGGCACGATGGTATACAGCGTAACGCCCGAACAAGCGAAAGACCCGAATGTATCCATTAATGTTTTCGATGATGGAATGCATGTAAAATCCCAGCGGACAGCCCGGCTACAGGCCTCTGCCGACGGGAAGTTCCTGTACAACATCCAATATGTGGGCGATGATGGTGGGATATTCAATAAATATGCTGTACACGGTGGAAAAGATTTTCGGCCTGATGGTCCGGAAGTCGCTACTGCGGATTATGTAAGCACCTCGCCCCGCTGGTTAAAGGCCATCGAAGGTGTAGGCGTGGCTGTGCGCGGAACCGCCAACGACGCCGTTTATATCGGAGAGCTCCCAAACATTGTATACCAGTATACCTCCACGAAGATCGATGCGATTACGCTGGATCTCAACGATCCCAAAATCACCGCAAACACCTCGTTCGAATTGAGGCTTTCGGAGGCGGAAGAAGCTGCTGGATACCATATCTGGCGCATCGATATGCCCGTGGTAAACCAAGCCAAGGATAAGGTATATATTGGCGCAGGTGTACGTAAACTGAACCCCATATCGTATACCCTTGGCGACGATGGTGTGCCCGAGTTTGACCGCGACAATGATGCCCCGGCCGCTTGGGCCAAAACCATCGTATTGGACTACCCCTCATTAAAAAACCCCAAGGTGATTACATCCAGCCAGACGCGCGGTAGCACCAATGGCTACCGGAGTACCATGCAATACGTGGGCACCGATGGCCATGTATACCAAGCCACCACGGGCGAAGGCATAAGCGGGGGCGGTTCCAAAATATTACGGATCAGTAAAAATACGGACGATTACGATCCAGACTACGTATTTAGCCTCGACCAGGCCCTGGGCGTAACGGGCTCCCATATCGAAGCGTGGAAATATGCCGGTAATGGTATCGGGTTTGTCGTTTATAGCCTGGTGGATGAGGAAGGTGACCGTACCAGTGGGCATATCGCACGGATTGATTTGAACAACGGAACCGGCACAAAATATTCGATTCCGAACGAAACAGCATTGAATTTCCGTCAAATCCAAAGCATAGGTATTGACGGTAACGATGTATATATCGCCGTGGCCCCAATTGGACAAGACGGCAACATTTACATTTTCAACACCGATACCGGCGAGATGAATGTGGGTGCCAAATTGATTAACAAAACGGGCAACCAATACATCGGGGTTTACTAAGCAAATAAAAAGGGCCGTGTCCCGGGTCGAACGTAAACGATCCGGGACATCGCTTTTCGGGCTCCAAACTAAACGACCATGGCAAAGAAAGTACGCAAAAAAACAACCTGGCAAAAGACCCGGAAGCTGTTCAACGACATCCATCTATGGGTAGGTCTCATCAGCGGCATCGTCGTTGTCGTCATCTGCTTCAGCGGCACCATCTACACTTATAATACCGAACTGCGTGAATGGGCAGCACCCCATCTCCATCAGGTAGCGGTACCCGCTGATACCGACCGGATCCCCGCCGAGTCGCTGCTCCCGAAAATTACCGAGCTGTCCGGCGGTACGGTCACGGCAGTAGGCATACCGGCAGACCCGGCGCGTACCTATACATTCACCGCACGCGTGGAGGGTGATAACAGCCGCCGCGGCACCATCTATTACGTCAATCCATATACCGGGGCGGTGACGGGCAGTTCGAAGGAAGTGACCAAAACCGACGAATTTATGCAAATGTTATTCAGTTTGCACCGATGGCTGCTGCTCGACCGGATAGAAGAACCCCTCATCGGTGATTTACCCAACCGGAAGCTGGGCAGTTACCTATCGGGTGCCGCTACGATATTATTTACACTGGGCGTCTTAACGGGTATGGTTATTTGGTTTCCGCAAAAGCTGAGAAACTGGCGCCAAGGGCTTGCCATCAAGTGGAGCGCCAACTGGAAGCGCATTAACCACGACCTCCATAATTCCTTGGCCTTCTATTCGCTTATCTTCTTATTCGTCATGGGCATCACCGGGCCACAATGGTCCTTCCCTTGGTACCGAACGGGCCTCCAAAAGGCATTGGGCACGTACCAAGAACAACCGGCACAACGTGGCGGAGATGGGCAACGCGGACGTTCCGCAAGCACCGCCGTCAAAACGGATGCCGGGGCACGGGCTGACCAGGCCGCTTCCACTCCGCTTCTCCCCTTCTCGGCTTACCTCGCAGCTACGGATGTGGCGCTACCCTACATGGGCGATTACCAGTTGTCCCTGCCACAGGACGGAGCTGCGGCCTTATCCATCCGGAAAAACCGAACAGGCTTTTTTGCACCGGCGGCCAGTGACCAGGTGACCTTGGATGCTACAACAGCCAAAGTGACGGAAGTAGCCATATTCCGGGATAAACCATTCAATGAGCGCGTGGCAAGTTCCATCAAAGCACTGCATGTGGGCAATGTATATGGCCCGTTCACCAAGCTGCTCTATTTTCTCGCGTGTTTGGTAGCCACCACCCTGCCCATTACCGGAACGATGATCTGGCTTAATAAAATGAAGAAACGGCGTTGATGGTTAATCACCGCCCTGATCTCAGTTTACCCTTTTTCCACACGACTTGCTCTCCCCAGAAGGGCATGATGGTCTGCTCACACTTCACGGTAGGCAGGTGCTCCAGCGTTTTCGTAATCGAAGCCTGCCCATGGGGATAAGGCTGATGCCTCAGCTCAATTAGGTGGGATAAGACCGCATAATCGGCCTTTACCTGCCCGGTACCGGTGCCCAGAATATTGCTCTCCCGCGGTGCTCCCCACCGCAGTACGGCCAGATTAACGGGGCCTTGCACATTCGTGAAATTCTCCGGGTTGAAACCCGCATCTCCGCAGTGTAGTATCGAAAAATCCCCTGTATCCTCGCCACAATCAATCCGGTAAATGGTCACAAATTTGGGCAGCTTCTCATTAGCCAAATGATTATCCAACGCCGTATGGATACTGAAGTTCCCGATTTCATAATGCGTTGGTTCAGTCGAAAGGTATTCGCCGCTTTCTTGATCGAAATTGGTCAATACCGGCTTACCCAGCGTCTTCATTGCGGCAATCAGCTTGGCGTTGGCATGGTCGCCATGCCGATGCGTAATGCAGAGAAAATCCAAGTAAGGTGCCAACTGTTCCGCTAGCCGATGGTCTATATCAATCCCAAAGCACCCGGAGGGCGTTTTGACAATAAGTCCCATATTATAAAGCAACCAAATCCGTGCGGTTCCCTTCTTTACTTTCACATGCTGTACTTCATGGAGGGTTTTATCAAAACCTGCCCGATAAGCGTAGAGTATTGGCACCGCGCGTTCCATCGCTTCAGCCTCCGCTTCGGGCATAGTCAGGTACGCCTTAAATGCTGTATGGGGAAAGCTATCTGAATACTGCTCCATCGTGTGGAGCAGCGAAAGCCTCTCGCTATCCAGCACCAGCGGGCTGGTTTTACCGAACTCACGCCAAGTTTCCACGGCTTCATTCGTTCCGTCTGTTCGCCGAACCTCGGTTTGCGCCAATACGGCCAGCGCCATGATGGGCATCAATACCGTCAAAAATAGCTTCTTCATATACTTTTAAAGGTTATAAGATCAAGGGATTATCGTCTCTAAGTATTCCGGTGCCACCAACGTATCGATATCGGTTTCCGTAATCAGGTACCGCGTCTTGCTCCGGACGATTCCGCCGCTTTTTGCATCGATAAGCGGAAAACGTCCGTCCCGTACCAGTACCTCTTCGGTAAACTGTCCGTTGGTCTGTTCGTAACTCACCAGGTTGCCCACCGCACCTATTTTCTGCTCGAACGTAATCTCGTCCGTAGCAGACAAAAAGTTCACAGATGCGTTCACTAAGGTGGACACATAGCTGTCTCCATAAATAAAAGCCCCTTTGTTTGTGACCAACGACCGGTTGCCAAACGTATCCACGTTCTCCGCGTCGATCTGCAGATTGCCCTCAATGTTTGAAAGCGATATAGTGGTGTAGTAGCAGTCGCGTTCCTCGTCGTAGTTTGCCTCCACATAGTCAACCGTTACCGAATCTCGCTCCCCACCGGCTACCTGCCAACTCAGCACGCAATGCGACCGGTTTACATCTTCCGCCGGATAGATATTCACACGCAGCCGGTAATACCCCGACTGCATGTCCAACGTGTCGATTTTGCCGGCATAAACAATAGGTCCGTCCTTAAGGTGCTGATCCAGTAGCTCGTTGGCATTTTCGCAGCCGGCGTAAACGAAGGCCATCAACAGGGCGGTTATATAAACATATTTGCTTTTCATTCCTCTTCAATTTAAAGACCGTATATGGTTAGTAGGTGTTCAGCACTTCGCCGAACATCTGAAACTCGTTAATCGTATAAAACGCTTCATTCGCGTTGTAGCTTTCCATCAGCTGAATCCGCATATAGCGGAAACTTGCGGTGGGCTGCCCCTCCGGATTAACGTTGCCTTCGGCAATGGCGTATTCCTGTTTCGTGTTGAAATATTCGATTTCCTCGTCGGTCAAACTGGCCAGGTTGGCAGGTTCCCGGCCTACATATTCACCGATGAGCGTCCAGGTTTCTGGAAATTTCTCCCATCGCTGCGTATTGGCATCGTTCGTGCCCCATATGCGGAAACGCTTTACACTGGACCGAGAATAAGTATAGGCAAGGCCTGTCCGTGGATATATTTTCACCCGACTGAGCCGCACATCCATATTCAGGTCGAACGTCACATAGAAATCATGTACGGTCTCGCGGTTTGCGGGGTCCGAATCGGTGAGGTTTTTCACGAACTTATAACCATAGAACTGATTTCCCGATCGGTTGCCATTGAACATCGTTTGCGGTGCGAAATTGGCTCCATGACAATTCCCATCATTCTGAATCCCAGTCGAGCCGTTCACCCCATAGGTACCATAATCACGACTGCCGGCGTACAGCGTAGGGTTGAAAAAAGAAACGGCTTCGACCTTTTCATAATCGATTTCCACCTCTTCATACGGCACCAACGAATGGATCAACGTATCCGTGCGGTTCCCCCATTTATCCGATATCACAAAACCGAATTCCTGCTCGACGGATGGGTACTGGCGCAGGTAAGCCGTGGTATTCACCGAGTCGCTGTTATAAATGGTCTTGCTGGGATCTTCCTGTAATGAGGCCACCCCTTTTTGCAGTGTGTCTTCTGTCAGCACATGGATGGCAAACGGCTGTGCGCTCTTGTTTTCCCAGTCGACCTTGACCCCACCGAATGCCGGCTCGACCGTCATCGTCGTCAATGCCTGTTCCACTGGCGAAAGCAGCGGTGCCGCATTTACCAACGTCGTTTCCGACCGGTTCCCACTGGCGTCGATGCACACCAATGCGACCGTCACTTCATCCGTTCCGGTAAATCCTTCTACCAGGATAGAAGAACTATACCGCGACACGTCGAATTCCACAAGCTCTCCGCGCTTATTGGTATACGAAGCCACCACCTGCGCAATATCAGGTTCCCCTTTCGGCAGTTTAAATTGAATCTCCAAGGCTCCCGGTTTGGGGGTTACCTCGCCGACAACCAAGCTCCCGGGAGCTTGACCATCTGTTTTGAGCTGTTCCACACCCAAGTAGGTATCGTTGCAGCCCGACAACAAAATCGAACCGGCCATAACCATTGCCAGCATACACTTTATAGCACTATTCATGTTCATATCTTTTTATCAACTATTAGGATCGACAATTACCAACCCGGATTCTGCACCAAATTCCTGTTTTGCAACAGGGTATTCGTCCGAATGGGCATCAGGTAATCCTTCATCGAAAACCGGGGTTGCAACAGTACGCGGATATTGTAAAAATCAGCCTTATTCTCGCCTTCCTTATTCCAGCCCAAAATCGGTTGGTTGAACAATTCCTCGGCCGTCATCCAGCGCCGTACATCGTAGTAGTAATGCCCCTCGAAGGCCAACTCATTCAATCGTTCCTGGCGGATGATATCGCGCAAGCCATTGGCATCATTGGGTTTGTTCCGGTAGGCGGGCAACGCATATTTGCTCCAGCTGTCAACCACGCCCTCCATACCGCTCCGCGCCCGGATCACGTCCAGGTAATGGTACGCGTTATGGCCTTGCGAGTCGGTTGCGTCGGGGCCGCCGACTTCATTCAGGCATTCGGCGAGCAAGAGATACATCCCTGCCAGCCGAATAATCGGAAACGAATATGGCTGATCGATCAGCGTAATCCGGGTAGCGGTATAGGTCGTTGCCAAATGGCTCAACTTTTTCGCCAGATAACCGGCGTACGGATAAAACCCATATGTTTCCCCATGCTTAAACCCACTGCCGAAATAACGCATCATGTTGGCGAAGGAGGCTTCCGATAGCGGCTTTTCCCGGCCTTCCCAGATACCGCCATCGAAACCCACGGAGGCATAAAAACGTAGCGACCTGTGGAAGTGCAGGATGGCCGTTTCCTGGCCTTCCTTGATAAAATACTTTTGGTGTTCTTCATCCGGAAGTTGGGTGGCATACCGGTTTTCATACCAACCGTTATTTTGCCAATCGGCGTCCTCATCGATAGGTATGCCGTTGGCAGAATAAAACTGTTCGACAACGTTCACCGTGGGCGACTGCCGCTGCCCGATATCTGAGCCACCCGATCCGGCCAGGTTAAACCATTCGTCGTTGCTGAGCATGGTACTGAATTGCTGCAGCCGCCGGGTGCTTTCGTTGGTGCCCCAGATGATTTCAGCGTTCCACGGTTCGGTAATCGCCTGCCGCAAGCTCACCATGGCCTTGGTGGTATCGTTGATATTGGTGCTGTTGATGTCCCGGATGGCGCCAGCTCCACCATCCGTAGTAATCAATATGCTTGCGCCATCGGCTTCCGCCGAACGTACGGCCTCGTCGCAGGCTTGCAGTGCGCGCGCCCACCGCTCCGCGCTATTGCCATTGGGAAACAGCTCTACACCCCGGTTGTCCTTAAACCCACTATAATAGTTGTTGTTGTTAAACAATGGACTGGCGGCCAGCACCAACGTCTTGGCTTTGATACAGCGTGCAATCGTTTTGGTAAACCGGCCATACTCGCTCACCACGTCCAGTTGGTTGAGCTCGGGTAGCGTTTCAATCGCGTCATCCAGCGTGCCCACGATGTAATCCACCACTTGGTCTACCGGCTCGCGGTAGATGGCCAGCTCATCGCCCTTTGCCGAGATCGGGATAACTTCATCCACAATCGGGATGGGTCCATACAGGCGTAGCAGGTAATAGTGCAGGTAGGCCTTGATGGTTTTCACTTCGGCAATCCACTGTTCGCGAACCATCTCGTCCAGGTCGCGCGGGCCACCGTTTGTTACTTGGATATATTCCAGGAAAACGTTGCAGTGGCGGATGCCCTGCCAGATATTCTCGCTCGCCCCGTTTTGACCATCCCAGAAATTCATATACGGATTGATGGTGTTATTTCCATTAAAGAACATCAATACGGTACCGGGTACATGT
>NZ_JBMQOC010000057.1:0-92787 GCF_053550995.1 Parapedobacter sp. | reverse complement strand
TGATTAATTGTGTCTTTCCCGGTGTTTGCGAAGTTTTGGCCAACTGGCGGTTGCCTGTAAGCGCGTTAATGAGCGACGACTTACCTACGTTTGAGCGGCCGATGAACGCGTATTCCGGCAGGTTGGCCGGCGGTAACTGGTCCACACGGGTATTACTACAAACGAATGTCGCTGTTTTTACCACCATGGTGCAAACTTAACAAAATCCTTTTATAGTTAGCTCTGGGTGGTCCGGGATCGGTATGTCGCGTTTTTGCCAAGCGCTCGTGCTTAGCATATTAACAGGCACTCGCCATCCCATACGTGCGCGCCATCATGCTGGTGCGAAGAAAGGCCATCGCGGGATTCACCACCCTCGTCGGTAACCAATGACGCATTTTACGATGATTTTAACCATGTATTTGGCGGTCCATATATTGACATGCATCTTCAACGCCAGGTAAGCTTGCATCAGCGCCGCCCGCCGTCGGCGGTGTTCATGATATAATTTGTCGGGCAGCGTCGCAAAATACCGGGAGAAGTTCTTTTTCGCCGTGTTTCGCAGCAGCCGCCTTTTTTCTGGAGGCAGGTAATCATTGATGATATCGATTACCTTTTGGATATCCTTGACATTTTGGCCGGAACGGATAGAATGAGTTGAGATATTGGTCGTATGCACGCGGTAGTGCGCAAGAAGTTTCGGTGAATATGCACACGAATAATGCGCAGCAATACGTACCCACATCTCCCAATCCTCGCCGTAGTGAACCGCAAAAAAACTACCCAATTGCTCGTAAACTTCACGTTTGACGATGATTGCTGGCGGCTGTATCAGGTTTCTGCAAGCGATCTTTTCCAACCAATTGGCGATTACACCACTGTTCTCCTGTAGCTGTTCAGCCGGCAAAACCTCCCGACCATTGCTATCGATGTGATTGAAATTAGAATAGCAAGCCCCCACTTCGGGATATGCACTGAAAAGCCGTTGCATCTCCGCATAAAAACCGTGCGACACTTTATCATCGCCATGCAAAATATGCACATATTTCCCTTTGGCTAGGTTAATACACGATTCAAAATTCCGAAGGCTGCCACTGTTTTTGTCCTTTCTGAAATATCCGACACGTCCTTTCCCAACGGCAGATACCAACTCTGCTACATCACCATCGGTACTGCAATCGTCAATGACCATAATTTGCATAACGTCTGCCGGGAGCGCCTGTTGCAATACGCTCTCCAACGCCTCTTGGAGATAAACGATACAATTATAGACCGGTATCATTACGGACCATATGACCCTGCCGTCGCTATCTGGTAACCGGGCAATCGCAGGGGGTACCTGCGGTGTTCTTTCAAGATCCATGACTAATTTACGAAGCGTTTGTTGGCATTTTTGTAATACGCATCCCAATTTTTCATCCCTTTATCAAAAGCATCGTGTTCCTCATCAGTCCGCAAATGTGGACGTTGTCTATCCAGGGCTTTCTGGACCTGTCGTCTCATGTGGTCGAAATCGTTGCTAGCGCCCGCCTCATGAATACGATAAGCGGCAATTTTTTGCGTATGGGCAAACCCAGGGAAATGCCTACTAATCCGCAGGTTAAGATCGTAATCTTCACACCCATTTAGCTTCGTGTCGAAATAGAAGTCGAAAAATAAATCCCTTCGATACAATACGTTAGACTGCAAACCAATAAAATTACCCATCAATAAGTCATGGTAAAAATGATCATGGTGTGGCTTCAATTTCGGCTGCTCGGGAAGGGCCACGCCGGTTTCGTCTACTCGATCAAACCCGCCTGCCACGAATGCTATTCCTGGAAATTTATTCAGATAATACAATTGTAACTCCAAGGCTTTGGGGTACAACCAATCGTCGGCATCTAAAAACAATAGATAGGTACCTTTACTGTATAATATTCCGGTATTACGCGCCATGGACACCCCAACACGCTTCGTATCGATGCATTCTACATCTGGATGGATGTCGCAAATTGCCTTCGTATTATCTTCAGAACCGTCATTGATGACGATAATCTGATAATTTTTGTACGTCTGGCGTTTAACACTTTCGATGGCTTGGTTTAAATAACGCCCATAATTATAACAGGTAATAACGACGGTAATCAACGGTGAGTCTCCCTGCTTAGCGAGGTAAATCTTACTGGGAAGGTCAAATAACGAGCGATCCCGGTGAATCGCGTTTTCGTGATAAAATTGCCAACCCGCGATACACCCCCTTACTTCGATAATCAGGGAGCGTAGGCCATATGCCCTTCCCCTCAACAGGCTTGAAAGGGTACGTCGAAGGTACATGAACGGCAGATGTCTTTTAACCCGTCTCATGTCACCAATGTGCCCATATTTTTCATACTGGACCAATAGTGCGCTGACATGTCCTTTCATGTAATGGAACAGTTGATTATCTAACTCAGCCATTGTTTTCCGGTGTTGATGGTAAACAACTATTTGCGGAGCATAATAACAATTCCACCCCTCTATCATTATCCTATACCACATCTCAGAATCGCCACTGCAGCCAGAGGCTCCTACATCGAGGCGTTCGTCAAAACCACCTACAACTTTAAACACCTCCTTCCGAAAGGCCATATTCGCCCCGGCGCCGACATCCCAAGCGGGCGGCGTATTTCCTACGTTGAGGTAGCTGTCTACATAGCCCTTGTCGAATGTCCGGGGCAGATATCCCTTATTGAACCCCCAATTCCGCTCGAAAAGATACTGTGCTTTGGTCGAAATTTCCGAGGGTATCGTCAGGCCCGTCAATGCCATCACTTGGGGGTTCTCAAACCCTTCCTTGATCCGTGTGATCCAATCAACGTCCACGACGACGTCATCATCCGTAAATGCCACGATGGGATTCGCCGCATACTTAATGCCGGTATTTCTCGCAATATCCAAACCTTTCCTATCCTCCCGCATGTATCTGACATCTCCAAATGCCGCAACTACACGCTCCGTTTCGTCGGTATCTGACGCGTTGTCTATAACCAGTAGTTCAAAGTCCTGATCGTTGGATCGTTTAAGATGTTCGATACATTGCCTGAGTTCTTTGGGCCTATTACGTGTACAAATAACGACCGTAATCGCTTGGTTTACCGTGCCCGGGCCCGTCATTCTCCCCAACCTGTGGTTCAGCTCACCTGACCGAAAGTCATTCTCAAACAACCCCTGCGGCCAATCAAATTCCGTATCAGGACGGACGAGATTCAGATAGTAATTTAGCGCAGGTGATATCGCAGCTATCACTGCTTTCTCAAAAGCCGGTTTATCCAAGTTTTTTTCATACCAAATATGGCCAAGCGGATATTGATCATGCCAAAAGACCAGGTAGTGCTTTCCAGCCGGAGGTGTCAGCATTCTTATGTCGCACAATTGAACGTGTTGTATGGTATAAGGCGTAAACATCGTAATAGGCGTTAAGGTTGTGTAGCTTGTGTAAGCGTAAATGGAAGTCGCGGATGTACGGGTGCCTTCCACCTCCCCGCCGCTACCAATGGCGCTCCCACCGCCTTCATTTCAAAACTAAGGCATTGATCAAATTCGAATAACATATGTTGTTTATCTTGGAGAAAAACAAGGCTAATGATGTATGACCCATCAACCAGAAAACCGGCAGGTATCTGGCAAGTGCCATGGATTAATCCATCGTTAAAAGATACTTCCTCAGACCTTGTGCTGAAGATAGCGTCTCCTAAAAAGTTAATCACCGTCATATTGACACTCAGTAACGCATGTCCGCCGACCAAATTCCAAAACGAAAAGCTGACCGTCATGGGATATTGACTATCAATCGCTTTTCTAACCGGTTGATTATTTACCAATATTTTCACCGCATTGATCCGGATCGTATGGTTTCCGGGTGCGTTATCTTTTTCACTAAACTGCTGGATATTTACATAGGCATTTTCCCGGAGCAAGTATTTTGACACCACGGAAGGCGCATCGCCTTGCGCAACCAGACGCCCCTTTTCCAAATAAATTGCGGTATTGCATAGCGACCTAACGGACGGCATGTTGTGACTCACAAACAAAATCGTCTGTCCTTTTTTCCTCGAAAGTTCATCGATCTTTGCCAAACATTTTTGCTGGAAATCATAATCGCCAACCGATAATACCTCGTCTAAAATCAGGATGTCCGGCTCAAGATGTATGGCAATCGAAAAAGCCAATCGCACATACATCCCACTGGAATATCGCTTTACGGGTGTATCCAGAAAAGCTTCCACACCGGAAAAATCAACGATTTCGTTAAATCGACTTTCAATTTCCCTTCTATTCATCCCTAAGATACTGCCGTTTAGAAAGATATTCTCGCGGCCGGTCAATTCAGGATGGAATCCCGTGCCGACTTCCAACAAACTGGCAATGCGCCCTTTGCCACGTATTACACCCGTCGTGGGCAATACGATACGAGAAATAATCTTCAACAGCGTTGATTTGCCCGCACCATTTTTACCGATCAGCCCCACCACGTCACCTTGCCTAATCTCAAAGTCGATATCCTTGAGTGCCCAGAAATACGAATCCTGCCCGGTAACATCCATAGCCCGTTTACTTACCTTCCGCTGCCACCAAGACAGCAGATCTTCCTTCAAGGTATTGCCGTTCAAAACGCCCAAACGGTATTTTTTTGAAATGTTTTCGGCCTTTATCAAAATATCGCTCATGATCTTAAATCGTATCCATTACCTTCACCTCGTTTCGCTTAAAAATAACCAAACCAATGATACACAAGAAGCTAACGGACAACATCGAAATTAAAAGAGGCGTCGTGAGCAATGCTGGTGAACCAAAAAAAGCGTATCGGATGGTTTCTATAGCAGGTGTAAGTGGGTTTAGCCAAAACAACCACCGCCATTCGTCTGGAACCATCGTGCTGGAATAAACAACTGGCGCGGCAAACATGAATAAACGTAATACAAATTGCAAAACCGTATCCAAATCTTTGTACTTCGCTGTGACCACACTGATAATCAGTCCGGCCCCAAAAGCAAATCCTGCGCATAACAATAGGCTCACCGGCACGAATAATATGGCCTTGTTTACAACTAATCCGTTACTCACCATATAGAAGCCATAGATCAATATAAAAATGAGAAACTGGATGATCATACGAAAACTGCTGGTTAGCACTTGGCTAGCGGGTACGACCAACCGCGGGAAGAAAACTTTGTTGAAGATATGCGCATTATAGTGAAACGTGTTCATCGTTCCGTTCAAAGACTCCGAAAAATAATTCCAAAGGATAATGCCCGGTAGATAGAACAATAAAGGCGGTACATCGTCGGTACCAATCCGGGCAATCCGTGAAAAAATCACGACATAGGTCAACGTCGTCAGCAAGGGCTGGACGACAACCCATAACGGCCCGATTAAAGTCTGCTGGTAACCCGCAAGCAGATCCCTTTTGGATAAGCGAAGAATTAACCCCTTATACTGGGATAATTCACGAATCCCTACCTTAAACCAAGGCCGTTTGGTATTAACTTCCCAGTCCCACATCGTAACAAACGTTTAATTCACCGACTAATCGGAAAAGTTGATTAAAATTTACCATTTTAAAGATGCAAATGTATTTAGGATATCAGGAAGTTATCCAAAAGTAAACTCGAAAAAACCAAATTAGTAGTGTTTCCGCTACATAAGTTAAGGGCTATTAGTACGAAATTGGCTACTTCAAATAAGCGGTTACATGCTGTTTCTGATATTCGACCCAAGCGTTTAAATCATTACCTAGTTGTTCCGCATAATCAGGTTGTTCGCCCGCAATATTGACGGTCTCACCCGGATCCTCTTTTAAATTGTATAAGTACGAAGCATTCGTTGTTGCATTGTAAATAAACTTAAAATCTCCTTCTCGACAGCCAAAAAGCCAATCTGAATAGGGGGTGAAAAAGTATACTTTCTCTCTTCTGTTTTTATTAAATAAATTTTCGCCTTGCCATTCGTTGGGGACTGTTTTTCTTAAGATGGAAAAAATAGTGGGTGCCACATCACTAATACCGGCCACCGTCGTTCGCCGTTCGCCATTGAAGAGTTGCGGGTTAATAAAAATTAAAGGGATACGAAGATTCTCTTCAAATATCCCTCCGGCATGCGAGGTTTGCCCATGTTGGCCAAAGGCTTCGCCGTGATCCCCCAAAACAACAATAAGAGTTGCGTCGAGGAGGCCCCTTTCATTTAACCCTCTCACCAATTCTTTCAAGGTTTGGTCTCCGTCGTGCAATGCATTCAGATACCTTTCTTTCATTTCATTATTCGTGTTGAAATTTATTTTTTTACTTGTTGAATAATAAGGATAATGCGTTTGGTAAGTCCACATCATTGAAAAAAACGGGGTAACTCGATCTTTTTCCAACCAATCGAAAAAAACGACAGGTAAGCAGGCATCACTGATTCCATCAAGATTTTCATCGGCGTACTGCGGTTCAGAAAAAATCGGCGCATCACAAGAATTTTGTCGAAAATCCCGTATTTCATCTATCTCCCTATGTTTTAAGAACGAATCGGCACCTTGAAAGCGATTGTCTCCTGAATTAAAGAACGAGGTTCTATAACCCGATCTTTTTAACTCTGAAGTGATCGATGGCCATTTAATGTCTGGCTTCTCTGCGGTGATAGCCTTATAAGACAGGTAAGGGTAACTGCCACAAAGAAGAGATACCATCGATTTATTGGTTGCCGGAGCGTGGGCGTAAGCTGCATCGAATAACACAGCGGCATGTTTAATGGAATCAAGGAAAGGTGTGGCTTGATAACGAGGATTGAAGGGGGTAATGTATTCAGCTGATGCTGATTCCATCACAAAAATAATCACGTTCTTGATGTCGTGTTCATTAAAGGTTGATCGATACGGTGTATCCAAAACATACTCGTTCTTCTTCATGAATTGATGAGCATCCATGCCCTTATTGTGGATAGCTGGCAGACCGTTGGATTGAAATAAGGAGGAAACAAAGTAAATAACGGGATTTTCCTTCTTCCCTTCCGCAATTGGCAAATTCGGTTTGGCCAGGCAAGCCGCACTGAAAGCCAGCACTAAAAATAACGCTGCGATTAATGGACGTTGAGCCAAAAGCCGATAAAGAAGCCAAATTAAAGGGATCGCAGCAAGGACCATTAGTAGGTATGCGAACAATGAGCTTTTATCAATATGGTCGCCAATCGCACGCGACGCATCTGAACTCATCAAAAAATCAGAATAATATAGCCATCTGTAGTTAAAAGGCATTCCCAACAATTCTGTTATTTTGATGTTCGCGACTCCGATCACTATGGATAGGATTGCAAAACTCGCGAATATCCATAATACCGGACGAGGGTTGTTCTTTTTTATAAGAAATAAAAATCCGAATACAACGGTTAATACAACGGTATATATAAAATCTTGTAAACAAGCCTTTAATAGCAGGGGTAGACTCGTTATGGGGGAAACCACGAACCGGCCCAACTCTCCCATGATCATGATCCTAATCACGATTAAAATGATTGAAAGTGCAATAGGTATGGCAAAAAACAAGGCGTTTGAGTTCAGCGGACGGGATGCTTTTTTTAGCATATATTTTTCAGTGATAAAAAGAAGTAAGGCAAGCAGGGAAAAAAATAAAAAGCATACAGTAGAATACGTTAATAGCGAGATGTATTTGATAGGTTGTAATTGACTATCGTCCGTCGATACCTTCACGACCGTTCCATCATTTTTGCTTTGATAAAAACGTTCGCTTGCCAATTGATTGTAGTCCCAATACTCAACACGCGTTGTTTTCAGAAAAAAACGTTGTTCTTTTTCAAATCGAAACATATACTCAATAGAGCAGCTGTCTGGAACATGAAGTTTTAAAACGTAATCATCTCCATCCCTAACCATCGGTGAATGCATTACTTTATCTTGAATGGTGGTGCCAGCAGGCCTATTTTCAACTAATTTCCAATAATTTATCCCCCAGACCATGGTTACATGCGTTGCGTCCGGTGCATGATATCTTATTTCAACAGCATCTGCCTTGGTCATGAAGCTGCTCAACAAGAAGGCAATACAAATTAAATATTTGCACATAATCGGTTGTTAACTATACTTCTAAGAGATATTATTTAGCGTTTTTAAACTATATCATGCAAAGATATCTATGTTTTTAAGGCCTCGTACGGGAGTGGGACCTGAAAAATCAAATAAGTAGCATTTCTGCTACATTAACCGACAAATTTGATGAGTGGACAATATGGCTCCACCGTTAAATCAGTCTATTCCTTTAACAACCTATATGTCAATGGGGAAGTACGGCTTTTGATTTCAAAATAACTCGGAGAAGCTTCACTCAACTACTGCTACATTCTACAAAACCTCTTTTGGCACAGTTGACCAAAACGTGTACCTTCGTCCAATATAAATGAGTGCGAGAACAACCCATCCAAATAAAGTGCATTCGCCAAAATGGGAGAAAGCAAATGGTCCCGGTATTGGCCTTTTATGCTGTTTATTGACGGCAACGATGGTCTTTAGCGGATGCCTAACACGCAAGAATGCACTACCATCCCATCGGACAGTCATATCCAAACCGGGCAAACATGCGGCAAAAAGGGCCATCATCACCGACGCTTCATCCGCACCAAAGGATGTACGAGCTGGGAAACAACTGCTTGAGGGGTATGCCACGGTACTGGGTGTGCCAGTTGATGAATTGCAACGCCCTGAACTGTATAGCTTTATAGACAATTGGATAGGTGTGCCACATCGCACCGGTGGAACCGACCACCGAGGGCTGGATTGCTCCGCCTTTGTGGGCCTGGTCATGCGGGAAGTGTATGACAAGGATGTGCCGCGGGCTTCAAAAGATATGGCCGAACACATTCAACGGAAATATGAACGACAATTGCGGGAGGGCGACCTCGTTTTCTTCTCGTTCGGCCGACGAAATGTCGACCACGTGGGCGTTTATCTGCACAATCACAAATTCGTGCATGTATCTACCAGCAAAGGTGTCATCATCAGCGATCTGCGCGACCCATGGTATTATAAATATTTCACGCGAGCTGGCACAGCACGATAACGCTTTTCTCGACGCATTTTGAAAGCTTCGTCACTTTCCTTAGTTTAGCAAACGCAAACATTAACTAAGAGATTATGACCAGACTATTGAGTATTTCATTGCTGATTCTAATTACAGCAGCTTGCCAACAGACGCAGAAACAACAACAAGAGGAAATACCCCAAGCAGACCCCAACGCCATTACATGCGAGGGCATCGGGCCGGTGAAATTGATGTATTCTTACACTGCACTGGATAGCGCAATCGGTGCCGATAACCTTGAAAACGGAACGGTAGAAGTAGATGGCCAAACGGTACATGTTACAAAAGTGTTTCCAAACGAAGCCGAGGAAATTACGGTTTATTGGGCAGAAAGCAAAGAACCCTATACCACCGCCACCAAGATTTCCATTGCGAATAATTTCGGGCCGTACCAAACTGCCGAGGGATTGCGCGTGGGATCGACACTGAATGAGGTAAAGGAGTATAATAACTTTATGCCCATAACGATGACCAATTTTTACAATAGTATCGATGGGTTCGCCCGGATACGAGGGTTCAATGGTGGTAATATCGAAACCAATTACCCATGCCTTGGCGGCAAATTAGACATTGTGAAACAACGCGCCGTTGATGTGCGCACACTCGACGAAATAAAGCCCGAAGCAGAGCTAAAATCATCACATAAACTTTTCAACGCGATAGATGTGGAAGTGGTGGAATTGAGTATTTCAGCAAAATAATTACTCAATCCCCATCACCTTCGCAACGTTGTCCTTTAGTTTGGTTACATCGGTTTTCAATCCACCATACAAGGACAACACGTTGACCGGACGCTGTTGAATGCGTCGAAAATTGTGGAGCCAGCCCATTTCGATAAATAGAAAGAAGCCGCCGATTTTATAATCGGCGCCCACACCACCGCGCAGCGTGGGCGTAAGATGCGTTGAAGTTTCGATGGTTACCTGGTTACCGCCTGGTGAGACCATCGCCCGTGGCTCGACGACAATACCAATCCCAGGCCCGGCAAACGCATAGGCATTCAGCTTATCCAACTGTTTACGTATACCACCAGCTAGGTTAAGAATATAGAAGTTACTGCGGCCGCGATCCAAATCGTAAGGATAATCGGGATCACTTACCTGCTGGTTGTATCGAAAAGTCAGGAAATCGATGGAAGGGTATGCAAAGTAACGTTTGTTCGCTAGCGAAATGTCCAGCCCAAGGCTATTCGAGAACTTTGCCTGTAGCACTTCATTGGTTTCACCCAATGCGAATCCCCATCCCATACCACTGGTAACAAACACCTTACGATAATGGAGTGAATCCGGGTCGGGTTGAGCTACCGCCTCACCAGCAAGCAGCATGAATAAAAGGAAGAAGTATCTTTTCCGCATCGTTTCCAATTCAAATCTGACACTAAAACAGGATTGGGTGAAAAAGGTTTCAAATTTAGAGATAACCCCTGCTTTGCGGACCATGGTTAAATAGCAGGTCCACAATACTGAGATCGGCGATGAAACCGTGCTTAGGCGCAAACACTTGGTAATAAGGCTTTATGTTACCTGCAGGATTCTTTTTTGGATGAATGACCTGCCTAAAGTCCATGCCACGTGGATACTCGTCGTGATAACCCATCGTGCGGCCTACCTCATTCTCTATTTTCAGCAACCGTAGTAACAGCACCAACTGGGCTTCATTAAAGTCAAATAACCATTCGAAACGCTGTTGATAGAATGGAGCAAAATCGTCTTCGTAATATTCAAAATAGGCCGAGCTACGGTAGGCCGTCTGTAGGCTGGCCCAGTGCAAGCGCTGCCAGTCGGCCTCGTAATTGATGCGTACATCTTTCATGGCCATATGGTTTTTATTGCCATGCTTCACCGGTATGATCAGGTTTAGCTTGCCGTTGGCAGAATAGATGGATGCGCGGTTCCGATAAGTCTGTTTCGGATAGTGTTCATACTGCTCAAGCTGAATAGACGCCGAAGAGCCATTAAGCACGTGGAAATACGAAACCGGGGGTAAATAACAAGCGGGTAAAATACGAGGATTATCCATATATAACGGGATATATATATTTGCGCGGTAAACTTAGATAAAGTTATGTTTATACACAATTTAATCGTATTGCATTTAAACATAACTTTATCTAAGTTTGCGGCTTCGTGCACCATCAATGGCCAATATGCGAAACGTTTCCATTTTGTCCTTCTTTATCTACATACTTTCCCTGCTGCCGTTTGGGGTGCTCTACCTGTTGTCGGATTTTGGTTACGTGTTGCTATACCATATTGTTGGTTATCGGAAAGCGGTCGTTTTCAAAAACCTAAAAAATGCGTTCCCTGAAAAGAGCGAGGAAGAGCGGCGGCGCATTGCCCGGAAATTTTACCGTTTTCTCCCGGATTTGCTGGTAGAAGCAATAAAAATGCGTAGCATTTCTGCCTCTACTGTCGAGAAGCGCATAACGCTTCGTCAAACCGAAGAGCTGGAACGCCATTTTCGTGCAGGCAAAGGCGTAATCGGTGTAACAGCACATTACGGCAATTGGGAACTCGGAATACACCGGCTTAGTTTACTGACAAAACACCCCACATTAATTATCTATAAGCCGCTACGTAATAAAACCATGAACACTGTTTATAATGCCATCAGGAGCCGATTCGGCGCTGTAATGGTACCCATGAAGCAGACGTTGCGCAAAATCGTTGCGTTCAGGGAGAGACCCCATATCAGCATGTTCGTAGCCGACCAGACGCCCGGACGTAGTGACACACATTATTTCATTAACTTTCTCAATCAGAAAACGCCGGTATACACGGGCGTGGAGAAGATTGCGCGGGCTACCGGATTCCCCGTGGTTTTTTGCCACATCGACCGCATAAGGCGGGGGCGTTATTGCTGTACTTTCACCACGTTGGTAGAAGAGCCTGCCGCGGTGCCTGATCATGGTATCACCAATATCCACAATAAATTCACTGAAGATATCATCCGCCGCAAGCCGGAGCTGTGGTTATGGTCGCACCGCCGATGGAAAAGGAAAGCCGTATCATGAACCATTACCCAAAAGTAGCCGTAGTCATCCTGAATTGGAACGGAAGGTTTTTCCTGGAAAAATTCTTACCGTCGGTATATAATAGCGATTACCCAAATATCGAGTTTATCGTCGGCGACAACGGCTCCACCGACAGTTCCGTGGAGTTTGTGCACACCGTCTATCCCAACATTCGTATTGTACAGAATGACCGTAATTTAGGTTTCGCTGGTGGATACAATGAAGTACTGAAAAGCGTTGAAGCCGACTATTTCGTTTTGCTAAACTCCGATGTGGAGGTGCCGCCAAATTGGATAACCCCTGTAGTTGAATTACTCGAAAATAACGCCGATATGGCTGTTGCCCAGCCGAAAATCAGATCGTATTATTTACGTGACCATTTCGAGCATGCAGGTGCGGCAGGGGGCTGTATCGACAGTTATGGCTTCCCTTTCTGTCGCGGACGTATGCTTCATGTATTGGAAAAAGACCATGGGCAATACGACGATCCTTTCGATATTTTTTGGGCGAGCGGGGCTGCGTTCTTTATCAAAAAGCACCATTGGGAGCTGTCGGGTGGATTTGACGCGGATTTCTTCGCACATATGGAGGAAATCGATCTGTGCTGGCGCCTGCAACGTGCGGGTTACCGGATTGGATATTGCCCGCAGTCGGTAGTTTACCACGTCGGGGGCGGTACATTAACAACCAGCAATCCCCAGAAGACATACCTTAATTTTCGCAACAATTTGTTCATGCTTCAGAAAAATCTGCCACTTTTACATGCCTTTTGGGTGATTTTTGCCCGTATGTGGTTTGATTTGGTTGCCCTCATACATTTTATGGCCGTAGGTAAATTCCGTGATGCATGGGCAATCAGCCGCGCCCATCAACGGTTTTTTCTGGATATATTCAAAAATGCCCGAAAACGGAATCGCAACGGTAGAGGCAGGAACGTACCCGGCTTTTATCGGGGCAGTTTTATCTGGGCGTTTTACATGCACGGCAGACAGGTGTTCAGCAAGCTCGATCCAAAACGTTTTTTTGTAAAATAGCAGCTACACACCAATCTTTTTGCGTAAATAGTTGTTACCTTAGTTAGGTGTTGAGTTAATCTCAACAGCGAGTCTGTTGGCGTTGTTCTTTTTATTTTGTGAAACCAATAGTAAAACCATGAAAAAATCTGTATTGCTTTCCCTGCTTTTCACCTGCGCCGTTTTCCTGAGAGGCGAAGCACATCAATCGCAAGCGTTGGCAGGCGCATGGCATTTCCAGCAGGGAGATGTCCGGCAAACCGCCGTTTTTGTAGATGGCTACCTATCTCATAGCGTGTTTGATGTGAAAAATAAAAAATTCATATCAACACGGGGCGGCACCTATGCCGTCGAAAATGGCAGACTGACAATAACTTGGCAATACGACACCGAAAAAGCTGCGGACGAACAGCCGAATGACGCTTGGATTGGCACAACCAGCACCTTCGACATCAGCGTAGGAAACAAGTTGACCACCAACCTCTCGGGTAGCCGCGTGTCGTGGGAACGCTCCGATGCCAACGAAGGACCGATGGCAGGGGTTTGGCGTATTACGGGTCGGAAACAAGGTGAAGACATTAGCCAGATGCCGCTACATGACCGCAGAACCTTGAAAATATTAAGTGGCCAGCGCTTCCAATGGGTAGCCATTAATATCAAAACCGGTGAATTTTCAGGTACCGGAGGTGGATCATATACCTTTGAAAATGGAAAGTATACCGAAAACATTGAATTTTTTTCGCGAGATAACGAACGCGTGGGCGCCTCGCTTACTTTCGATGGCGAAATTAGAAATGGGGCTTGGCATCACTCCGGGTTGAGTTCGACCGGGAATCCGATCTATGAAATCTGGAATAAGCTGGAGGAATGATCCGTAAAAAGTAGTATTTTAGCTGCCATGTCACCAGCAGAAGCAGCTATCCGCATCGACGAGCTTACGAGAGAACTCAGCGAGTATAATTACCAATACTATGTCTTAGCCAATCCATCTATTTCAGACTACGATTTCGATCAACGGCTGAAGGAACTGGAAGAACTGGAACGACTGTTTCCCGAATTTGTCGATCCCGATTCGCCTACACAAAAAATTGGAGGCGATATCACACAGCGTTTCCAGACCGTGCGCCACCGGTGGCCCATGCTCTCATTGAGCAATACTTATAATGAGCAAGAGCTGCGCGATTTTGATGACCGGGTACGCAAGGCCATTGGCAACGACTTCCAATACGTGTGTGAACTCAAATTTGACGGCCTATCCATTAGCCTTACCTATGAAGACGGAGTATTGAAACGGGCCGTTACCCGGGGCGACGGAGTGCAGGGCGACGAGGTAACCGCCAATGTGCGTACCATCAAAAAGATCCCAAATAAACTACGGACGAATGGATATCCCCAAGTGTTCGAAATACGGGGTGAAATTTTCATGCACCGACCGGCATTCCAACGGCTCAATAACGAACGAATTGAAAATGGCGATGTGGCCTATGCCAATCCCCGTAACTTCGCAGCAGGTACCATTAAATTGCAAGATTCTGCAGAGGTGGCGCGTCGCCCGCTTGACTGCTTCCTCTATTTCCTTTATTGCGAAAACCGTAACCGGCTTTTCAGCAACCATTGGGATAGCCTCAAAGCGGTAAAATCATGGGGGTTCCATGTGTGCGAGCACACCGCCTTATGCACCAATATAGACGATGTATTAGCATTTATAGCCAAATGGGATAAGGAACGCCATAACCTTAGTTATGATATCGACGGCATTGTCATTAAGGTAAACGACTACGGCCAGCAGGAAGAGCTGGGGTTTACCGCCAAATCACCCCGGTGGGCAATCTCTTATAAATATAAAGCCGAACAGGTAGAGACAGAATTCTTAAATGTAACGTACCAAGTCGGCCGCACCGGTGCAGTAACGCCGGTAGCCAACTTGAAACCCGTACTACTGGCCGGCACCACCGTAAAACGGGCAAGCCTGCACAACGCCAATGAAATTGAACGGCTGGATCTACGGATCGGTGATTCGGTGTTTGTAGAAAAGGGTGGCGAAATCATTCCAAAAGTAATGGGTGTGAATATGTTGAAGCGATCTGCGGATGCCCAGCCCATCGCCTATCCGAGCGCGTGTCCCGAATGTGGCTCAGCCCTCATCCGCAAAGAAGGGGAAGCCGTGCATTATTGTCCGAATGATGAAGGATGCCCTCCCCAAATCGTTGGTCGAATGCAACATTTTATCGGACGGAAGGCCATGGACATCGAAGGTATGGGCGATGAAACCGTCGACACTTTTTTCACGCAAGGTCTACTCAACGACATTACCGATATTTATCTGCTCAAAGATAAACAAGATATACTCAAGCAACTGGATCGGTTCGGGCAGAAATCCATTGATAACATGATGGCGGGAATTGAGAAATCGAAAGAAAAGCCTTTTGAGAAGGTGCTGTTTGCATTGGGCATCCGATATGTGGGCGAAACCATTGCAAAAAAATTGGCCGCACATTTCAAAACCATCGAAAACTTAGCTCATGCAACCAAAGAAGATATCGCATCGGTATATGAAATCGGTGAGCGAATCGCTGAAAGCGTAACGGACTACTTCGCTACTGAAATCCATCAAAAACAAATCGAGCGACTGAAAGAATACGGCCTCCAACTTTCCGTGCGGGAAAAGACCATAGTGCGCCTCGGCGACTCGCTGTCTGGCAAAACCTTCGTTATTTCTGGCGTATTTGAGCAATTCAGCCGCGAAGAACTAACCGCCCTTATTGAAAAACATGGCGGTAAATTACTGAGCAGCATTTCGGGCAAGCTCAACTACCTCGTAGCGGGCGATAAAATGGGGCCTTCCAAACTGGCCAAAGCCGAGAAGTTACAGGTTCCAATCATTTCGGAAGCAGAGTTACTTCAGTTGATCGGTTCTTGAAAGAAATTCACTAATTTTGGCGGCTATGAACGAACTTTACGGCGCGGGGGTGGCCTTGGTTACCCCATTTCATTCGGATGGAAGTATTGACTTTGAGGGTCTAGGACGCGTTATTGAGCACCAAATCAAAGGTGGTATGGACTACCTGGTATCCTTGGGAACAACGGGCGAGACCGCTACCTTAAGCGAAAATGAACGAGAAGACGTTTGGAAATTTACCGCCGAGACAGTAGCCGGCCGCGTACCGTTAATCGCCGGTATTGGGGGCAACAACACTACCGAGGTAGTACGGCAACTAAATGCATTTAACCAGCAAGGCTACACAGCTATTCTCTCCGTAAGCCCATATTACAACAAGCCAACTCAAGAAGGGATATATCGGCATTACAAAGCTGTGGCAGCGGCCTCTCCCCTGCCAATTATCTTGTATAACGTGCCGGGACGCACGGGCAGTAATGTCAGTCCGGAGACTACGGTACGACTAGCTCATGAGGTAGACAATATTATAGCCACAAAGGAAGCATCCGGTAGTTTCGACCAATTCAGCAAAATTATGCGCGATAAACCGGAGGGATTCGTACTGCTCTCCGGCGATGATCCCGCTACCCTACCGATGATGGCATTGGGTGCAGTTGGCATTATATCGGTAGTAGCCAACGCGTTTCCTACGGAAGTGGCTCAACTTGCCAAATTATGTCTGGAACACAACTATCCAGAAGCACGTAAAATCCATAGCAAACTGATTCGGATGACAGAACTCTGCTTTGTCGAAGGAAATCCTGCCGGTGTGAAAGAGATATTGTACCAGTTGGGGATATGTGGTGCCACGGTTCGGTTACCATTAGTGGAAGCCAGTGGCACGCTGGCGAGTGCTATCCGCGATGAGCTACCTATTTATTCCTAGGTTTTTGCTATCCTTGGAATGGGTAACATTCCACCATATGCCCCGCAGTGCCGCCACTATCAAATCCGATTTCCTTTTAAGCAGGTATCTAGTTAAGAGCAAGGGGGTTGCTACTGTTAAGTAATAACAACTGAAAATTATTTTGGATGGCCATTTGGCGTTACGCCGGATAAAAAGCCACCTATTGCGTACCATAAAATAGGTTTTCAACGGACTTCCCTTTCCTACGCTCATGGATTCCTTATGGTAAATCTTGGCTTTTCCTGTAAATCCAATCCTTAAACCAGCCCGCTTAAACTGCTCGCACCAATCCAACTCTTCATAATATAGGAAGAAATGCTCAGGCATGAGTCCTACCCTATCCAAACCGGTTCGTCGGCATATCATTGCTGCTCCATGGCAGTAACCGGTCTCGGTGGTTACCCCGTCATATTGGCCACTGTCATCTTCCATGGCGCCGATCCCCCGATTTCGTCCCGTCAGGTAATTCATCGGGGTATAGCCAGCATATTGAATTTTAGTTTTGTCCTCGTGGTATAGGATGAGTGGCGAAAGCAAGCCGATATCGGGATGGCTATCCAATTCACCGACGAGTGTTTCGATAAGTCCTGGCGTAATTTCGGTATCATTGTTCAAGAAAAGCAAGTAATCCCCTTTGGCATGTTGGATACCGAGATTATTGCCACCCGCGAACCCGAGGTTTTGTGGAGAACGGAGGTAAACCGTGTCAGGGCAAGCGGTTTGAAACATTTTGCGATTGTCTACCTTGGCGCCGTTATCGACAACAACCACTTCAACAACATCTCCTTGGCCGTGTCGAGCTAATGAACGTAAAAAGTCGAGCGTGATTTGCTCTTGATGAAAATTGACGGTTATTACCGATACGAAACCCATTTGTCCAAACTATGAAGTAAGAATGACGCAAAACTACATGTTTTTTTCTGCCATCAATTCTTTGCTGAGTATTACCTTTTACAATTACGATTAGATGTAGCGCAACCACTACAAAACCAATCACCATTTGTAGCAGATATGCTACAAACCCAGAAATCTAGTCGGATTTAATGGAGCATATTTAGTTATCTGATGTAATTTTGGAGTATTACACACGTTGGACAAATTGAAATCCGTATTGAATACGATTCCGACCCGTTTGGAGGGCCGACGAGGTCAACGTCTGCTTTGTCAATGCCTATGAATGATTTGAAAAAACGACAACTTATGACCTATACAAAATCAATATACTTGGGGAAAATCTCTACCAATCATAACAAATTAGCTCACGTCGCGTGAAACAATATCACTACATCGCTGTCAATTTCGATCCCTTTGCACAAGGCGAGATCGAAAAAACCATACCGTTGACCGAACCACAGGAAGAAATCTGGACCGCTTGTATTATCGGGGGAACCGAGGCCAATTGCTCTTACACCGAATCACTATCGTTGGTTCTCCGCGGAAATTTCCGGCAGGAGACGATGCTGGACGCATTGCAAGCCATTGTCGACCGACACGAGGCACTACGCGCTACAATCAGTGCAAATGGCGAATATCTTTGTATCCACTCCGAGAGCCGCATAGATCCATATTATGAAGATTTATCAGTACTCACGGATAAGGAACGAACGAAAATACTTGAAAATTACGGGGTCACGGATGCAAAGTCGCCCTTCGACCTGAAAAATGGCCCACTATTCAGGGTTGCCATTTTCAAATTGGACGAAAGAGAGCATCATATCCGATTGACGGCGCATCATATCGTTTGCGACGGATGGTCTTTTGGCATTATCCTGGAAGATCTGGGTACCCTGTATACCTCATCTGTGACGGGTAAACCCGTCACGCTCGAACCCGCAATCGACTTCAGTACCTATGCATCCGAAACAAGTGCGCACGAACGCACCATGGCGTATAAAGAATCTTTGTCGTATTGGGTTGAAAAATACACGGATGAAATTCCCGAAATTAATCTTCCGCTCGACCACCCGCACGTTACCGGCCGGAGCTATGCCAGCTTCCGAAAAGATTGCCGCCTCGACGAAGATGCCGTCAAAAAAATAAAGGACCTCGGGCAATCGACCAACACCAGTATGGTGAATGTATTAATTGCGCTGTTTGAAGTTTACCTCCATAAATTAACCGGCCAACAGGAATTCGCTTTCGGATTGCCAACTTCCGGTCAACTGGCTACCGGGAACTTCAACCTGGTGGGGCATTGTGTCAACTTATTGCCAATCAGAAGCACGATAAATCCAGCACAGACGTTTTCGACCCACCTAAGAAAAAGAAAGCAAGAGTTACTGAATGACTACGAACATCAAATGGTCTGTTACGGTGCCATTTTGAAAACCTTAAAGATCAAGCGGCAAAAATCCACACTGCCGTTGATTTCCACGATTTTCAATGTAGACCTTGGCATCAGCGAAAAGATAATTTTCCACGAGTTGGATTATGCGATCGTATCGAACCCCAGAAAATTTGATGTTTTCGATTTTTCCGTAAACCTTACCCAATCATTGGGAGAATATGTGCTGGAATGGTCATACAATACGGAACTGTTCGACCATGAAAGCATCGACCGGATGGTTAACGGATTTCTGCACCTGTTGAATGGCGTATTGAAGCGTCCACACGACACAATCAATTCCTACACGATAGTTGATGCCCATCAACAAGCAGTTATTGACCGTTTGAACGATACCGCATTTACGTACGATAAGTCGCAGACAGTACACGGCATGTTCCAAGAAGCCGCAGCCATACATACCAAAAAAACGGCAGTCGTATTCCATGATAGGCATATAGGCTATGCCGAACTGGAACGGCAATCAAACCGGTATGCACGGTACCTGATTGACTGTGGTGTAAAAAAAGGTGACCGGGTGGGCATAGTGCTATTCCGAAACATCGACTTGATTGTTTCACTGCTGGCGACCATGAAGGTGGGCGGCGTGTTCGTGCCCATCGATCCACATTTGCCGCAAGCGAGGATTGAGCAGATGCTCAATATGGTTGATGCTAAACTGGCGATTGTGAACCAGTCCTTCAGTTATGCTGCCGGTGAGACCGTTACGACCGCGCAAATTGTGGCCGCTTCGCAGCACTACCACGAAGAAACAATAACTACGGCGATTACGGGCGAAGATTTGCTTTATATCATTTTCACCTCCGGTTCGACCGGGACTCCCAAGGGCGTGAAAGTAACGCATGCCAATCTGGTTAATTTCCTCATCAGCACCCGCGAAGAGCCGGGTATGACAATTAACGACCGGTTCCTGTTTATCACACCGATATCATTTGATGCCGCCATGCTTTTGTTCCTGCCCCTGATTACCGGGGCAGCACTGGTCATCGCGGACGATGAGGCCATCCGCGATGGACGTCAGATTCACGAAATGATGATCGCCCACCAGATCAGTTGGATGGCTACCACCCCCACCGTATGGAAAATGATTGTGGATTCGGGATGGAATACCCGTCTGGACATGGTCATTCAAAGTGGTGGCGAGCCACTCAGTCAGGCATTGGCGGCCCAATTGCTGGAACGCTGTACGTCGCTGTGGAACGTCTACGGTCCGACAGAAACAACGGTTGCGGTTTTAAACAAACATATTGTGACTGCCGACGTACCCATTACATTAGGAAAGCCCTTAAAAAACACTAAAATTCGGCTACTTGACAACAATGGAAACAACGTGTCCATCGGCCAAGTTGGCGAACTGTGCATCTCCGGCGACTGCGTAAGTGAGGGGTACTACGGCGAGCCTGCACTTACAGCCCATGCATTTATACCAGACCCCAATGCTCCCGAATCGCGCGCCATGATGTATAAAAGCGGCGATCTGGGAAAGTACCTGCCAAATGGAGAAATCCAGTACGTAGGTAGAATTGACCACCAGGTCAAACTCCGAGGGCATCGGATAGAGTTACGGGAAATCGAGCAATGTCTGCTTCGCCAAAGCGGAATAAAAGATGCGGTGGTACACGCGATAGACGACCAGAAGGGTGAAAAAACCTTGGTTGGGTATATCGTTCCGGATGCAAACGACGCATCGCTTTGGAAAGATCGTTGGGAAGACTTATATGCACTGGGTGTAAAAAGTGAAGAAATGCTTCCACTGCTGGACCAGAATTTAGATCTGGCCATTGTCTCCCAATATTACCAAGGGGCAGATATCGAAGCCCAGGGTGTCGAGTGGACCCATGAAGGCCTGAAACGCCTGAAAGCGCTAAACGCAAAAAAAATCGTTGAACTTGGGACCGGCGGCGGACACCTTCTCCTTGCCTTAGCACCTGATGTGGAAGCATACGTAGCTACTGATTATTCCGAAGTTGCCATAAACAAACTAAAAGAAAAGCTAGCCGTCCATCCTGAAAAATGGCCGCACGTCAAGGCGTATACCGCCTTGGCCGACGATTTCACGGGAATTGAACCCCACGCCTATGACCTGGTTTTCCTGCACGGCGTCGCCCAGTATTTTCCCAGTTTGCAATACCTGGAGAATGTAATCCGGAAAGCCACATCTGCGCTGAAAGCCGGCGGTTGCATCTACATCGGCGACATGCAGACCCTCGGCGCGGTTACGATGCACTTCTACCTCGATCAGCTCGCCATTACGGGGGATCATACCCCAATTGATACATTCAGGAGGGTGACCGAATTGCGGATAAAAAAGGAAGAAGAACTGAGCGTTGATCCGGCTTTTTTTTATAACCTGCCGGCAGTGATCCCTGCTATAAGCAGCGTCGATGTCCAGATACGGGGCGGGAACTACCTCAATGAAGGCACGAAATGCCACTATGACATCTGGTTGTACGTGGGGGATACAGCGCCGAAAGCTGCCCCCCCCGATGTTGAGCTCACATGGGGCACCGATTCGGACGCACAGTGGCTGCAACGACAGCTCTCCAGGTATCCTGGCCAGATTATCTGTGTTACACAGATACCAAACAGCCGATTGAGCCGGGATTTTGTTTTGCAGCAATTGATTAACCAATCGGAAAACCATACGACCGTCACGGCATTAAAGGATCGGATGCGATCGATACCGGTGTCTGGTTTCAATCCATCTGATTTGTGGGCCATCGGCGATCAACAAGGATATACGGCGCATGTCAGGTGGTCTTCCGACGGTTCCGATGGCTGCGTTGAAACGGTGTTCATTCCGAGAGGATGGACTGTTATCCCCGAAAAGCCAAAGCTTTCGGAAACTTTATCAACCCACACACATGCTGAGCAAACGGAGGAAGCCGTTCAGGTGGTGAGGTTTCCGGAACACCAAATTAAGCGGTGGAAAAGCGCATTGCAGGAAACGCTACCTGAATACATGGTTCCGGCCTTTTACGTGATATTGAACAGGTTTCCCATATCTGCAAACGGGAAAATTGACCGTACAGGACTACCGAGCCCGGTAGGGGCATTAGCGAATCGAGTGACGGAACATTACAAGGCTCCCACTACGTCAACCGAACTCCAGCTACACAACATATGGGCGGCGTTTTTAGCCATCGAAACTATCAGTGTAAACAGTGACTTTTTCGAACTGGGCGGGCATTCGTTAATCGCCGTTAAGGTGATGCTGGCCATCGAGCGCGAAACAGGAAACCGTCTCCCAATATCTGCACTATTTGAGCATTCAACGATTGAAAAGCTAGGGAAAATCATCGACGAAAAGATTGATCCGTTGAAATGGGACTGTGTAATCCCCATACGGGTGATGGGTTCCAAACCGCCCTTATATGTGATACATGGGGCACAATTAGATGTTCTTTTCGTACAAGGCCTATTGCCCTATTTAGACCCCGACCAACCGCTTTACGGTATTCAAGGGATGGGATTGAGTGGCAAAAGCAAGCCTCTTAATACGGTTGAAGGAATATCCGCACACTATGTGAGTGAAATATTGAAACACACCCCCGATGGACCTTATCTAATAACCGGTTACTCCTCTGGCGGAATCTTCGCTTTCGAGGTCACAAAGCAACTCGAAGCAAAGGGAAAAGCCGTTGCAATGCTTGGTCTGTTTGATACCTTTATCAACAAAGCTTCGTTTACAAACAGAACTACTCCGAAGGGATTCTTACACTGGCTCAAAGTATCCATTAACGAGTTTAAACCGAACCACCAACAATTCGGGAAAAAGAAGACGTTAATCTACGCTACTGCATTCTTTTTAGTAAGTGTGTTATACGGTTTTTTAGCCAAAGTAAATTACCGGACATTTAAAGCAATTGTTCCCAAGAAAATGCAAATGCGTAAAGAAGAGGTTGACTACCTCTTTGCTATGGAAAAATATAAACTGAAACCTCAATATATTACGGCTACCTGCTGTTTGTTCAAAAGTCCTTACATCAATTTTTTAAGGTATGTACCCCATCCCGACACTAACGGATGGGGCCAATTTATCCAAAAAGATTGGGTAATCGTACCGATCAATGCATCCCATTTGAACATATTCTCAATCGATATCATACCGGAAATAGCTATAGAACTACAGGAGCAAGTAAATGAAGTGTGGGAGAACTATCAAATTGACCAATATGCTGCCGTAGTGTAAATCTAAAAATATACTCGTATGCAGCTCAACCATTCGATGCCCCATACTATTGTAGCCTATCTACTACAAGTACAAAAATGGTGGCACCTTTAAGAGATATTGTTAATTATCAAGTGTAATTTTGATTGAAAGTAGACTTTACCGGATGGAAAGAATAGAAGTCAGTGGCGAGAAAGCCCAATGAAATAGTGAAATGAACAATGTGATTCCAAAAACCCTAATCGGGCTATTTTGCCATCAAGCTCGGAAATCGCAATCTCGTGTCGCGGTGATTTTTAACGACAGGTCATTAACCTACCGAGAGTTGGACGAGATGTCTAATCAGCTGGCCCATTTACTCGTCGCAAATGGCGTAAAGCAGGAATCACTTGTCGGGATATGCCTAGAAAGGTCTTTGGAAATGATCGTGGGCATATTGGCGATACTAAAGGCGGGGGGCGCGTACGTGCCTATTGACCCCGGGTACCCCGAAGATAGGATTGCATACATGTTAGCCGATACAAAGGCCAGCGTCGTATTGACCTCCGGTGAAAGCACGCGGCTTATTGACCAAATCAGTAAGAACCGCAATCAGGCCGTTACAACCATCTGTTTATCAACGCCCGGCTCCTACCTTGACCAGAAAAAAACACTCCCGGAAGCGGCAACCCGACTGTCAAGCGATAATCTAGCTTATATCATCTATACATCAGGCTCCACAGGGCGTCCCAAAGGGGTTATGATTACCCATTGGAATGTAGTGAGGCTGTTTGCAAACGATGCCCCACTTTTTGACTTCGACGAAAATGATGTGTGGACAATGTTTCACTCGTTCTGCTTTGATTTCTCTGTTTGGGAAATGTATGGCGCATTACTATTCGGAGGGAAATTAATCATCGTTCCCAAAGACGTGGCACGTGATGCCCGTCTTTTCGCGAAATTGTTGGCAGATGAGCATGTCACGGTATTGAACCAGACACCATCGGCGTTTTATGTACTTCAAGAGCAGGTGTTCTCATCAACATCGTCCTTTCCGTTGGACGTAAGGTACGTGATCTTCGGTGGCGAAGCTTTAAACCCAGCCAAGCTGAAGCCTTGGTTCATAAGGTACTCCGCATGTCGTCTCATCAATATGTACGGCATCACCGAAACAACTGTACATGTGACTTACCAAGAAATCAAAAAAAGACATCTCGACGACACAACCAGTGTAATTGGGAAGCCCATACCTACATTACATGCCTTTGTTTTAGACGAAAACTTAAAAATATTACCGCCAAATACCGCAGGGGAACTCTTTGTAGGAGGCGACGGTTTGGCCAGCGGATACCTCAATCTCGAACAACTCACGGCAGAACGTTTTATTAAGGATCCTTTCAGCAATACGGGAGGTAGGCTTTACCGGACAGGGGACTTGGTTAAGCAAACGGAAGAAGGGGTACTGGAATACCTTGGCAGAATAGACAACCAGGTGAAAATAAGAGGATTCCGAATAGAATTAGGGGAGATCGAACATGTTATGCAGCAGATTCCCGAGATGGGTCACGGCGTCGTTTCAACAATCAAAAGAGGAAATGAGGATCCTCAGCTCATTGGCTACTATGTAGCCAGGCAACCGCTGGACAAATCGGCGATAAACGCGTTCTTACGCAGCCGGTTACCGGAATACATGGTTCCCCAGTTTTTTATTGAAGTCGACCGCATCCCTTTAACGAGCAATGGTAAGGTCGACAAAAAGGCGTTACCGCTTCCCAATCTAGCGCAACTATCCAGCAGCACCTATGTCGCGGTGAAACATCAAACTGAGCGTACGATAGCCACGGTCTGGAAATCGCTGCTTAGCACGGACCGGATCGGTAGGGACGATAACTTTTTTGAGCTGGGTGGCAATTCGCTATTGGCGCAAAAAACCACCATCGAATTAAGAAAAATCGGCATCGACATGACGGTCATCAACCTCTATCAATATCCTACGGTTAGGCGCTTGGCCCATTTCTTAGATGGGCACGATGGTGCTTACCTTTCCGGTGAGATGCTGACCGCGAAAAAGGCAAACCGTCTGGACAACGATGTCGCTATCATTGGTATGTCGGGACGCTTTCCCGGTGCGGATACTACGGAGGAATTATGGGATATCCTGATAAACGGAAAAGAAAGCATCCGATTCTTCGACGAAGAAGAATTGGATGCATCCATCCCATTAACTGATCGCCTGTCACCTGATTATGTCAGAGCGAGGGGGGTCATTGATCATGCTACCGACTTCGACGCTTCCTTTTTCGGTATCAATGCCAAGCAGGCGGAGCTGATGGACCCTCAGCACCGTGTTTTCCTTGAGATCGCCTGGGAAGCACTTGAAAAGACTGGATACGTGCCCCAGAAATTCAACGGATTCATCGGCGTATATGCTGGATGTGCCAATAACACTTATTTTGCCAACAACGTATTGGCCAATGCAGAGTTGGTTGAGAAAGCCGGTGGGATGCAGGTGTTGACCGCAAACGACAAGGACTACCTATCAAGCAGAGTGGCCTATTCATTGGATCTAAAAGGGCCTGCGGTCACCGTGCTGTCTGCCTGCTCAACCTCCTTACTAGCCGTTTCACAAGCCGTTGAAAGTATACGTAGGGGCCAATGCGACATCGCACTAGCGGGAGGTGTTTCGATAACCTGTCCGATTAACAGTGGGCATCTATATGAAGAAGGCGCCATGCTAAGCAAAGATGGCCACTGCCGACCGTTTGATGAGCAAGCCCAAGGCACGCTTTTTAGCGATGGCGCGGGTGTAGTTGTGCTGAAGGATAAAAAACAAGCCGAAAAAGATGGCGACGTAATTTATGCGGTAATAAAAGGTGTAGGCATTAGTAATGATGGTAGCGTAAAAGGTAGTTTTACAGCCCCAAATGCCGAAGGGCAAGCCCGTTGCATCCGTATGGCTATCCGCGATGCACAGGTAGACCCCGGAGACATCACTTACGTAGAAACCCACGGAACGGCAACCCCGTTGGGAGATCCAATAGAAATTCAGGGACTAGGGTTGGCCTTTGGGCATCAGGAAGAAACCCAATATTGCAAAATCGGTTCGATAAAAAGCAATTTAGGACATCTTACACATGCTGCCGGCGTTGCCGGATTGATAAAGACGGCGTTATCGCTCCACTACAGAAAACTAGTGCCCTCACTCCATTATAATAAACCAAATCCCCAGATTGATTTTGAAATAAGTCCGTTTATCGTAAATGACCAACTTAACGATTGGGCGCCTCGTGGCGGAAAACGAATTGCGGGCGTAAGTTCTTTTGGAGTGGGTGGAACAAACGTGCACGTCATCCTTGAAGGGCACGAAACGGGTACCAACAAAATCACTCCACCCAACGACGTCGACCACTCAACCGATTATCACCTCATCAATTTATCGGCCAGAAATGAAACCTCATTACGGCGCTACGCTGATCGTTTAGCAGAGTTCCTTAGCCATAATCCCGACGTCCGGTTACCCGATGTCGCGTATACGCTACATCTTCGGCGACAAGATTTTGAGTACAGGAGTACGATGGTGGTTTCCGACACCCGTGATTTGGTAAACAGCCTGCAAGCACATCCGTTGGTAGTACACAAAGTCGGGGCACACAGCGGGGCGGTCGCATTCATGTTTCCAGGGCAAGGTGCTCAGTTTCCAAATATGGGCAAGGAACTCTATGAGCGTGAAAGCATATACAAGGAGGCTATAGATGAATGCAGCACGATACTCCTCGATGTGCTGGGAGAAGATATCCGGAATGTCATCTTTGTGGAAACGGCAGACTCGAATGCACAAGAAAAGCTTAAAGACACCAAATACACCCAACCGGCCCTATTTATTACCGAATACGCGCTCGCAAAATTATGGTTGAGTTGGGGCATAACACCTACGGCTTTCATCGGGCACAGCATTGGTGAATTTGTTGCTGCACACTTTGCAGGTATCTTTTCGTTAACTGATGCGCTCAAATTAGTAACCATTCGTGGGCGCCTGATTACGGGCCTCCCCGCCGGAAGCATGTTGTCGGTTAGGGGCAAAGCAAGTTACATCTCCGAGATAATACCGGAAGGAGTATCCATGGCGGCTATCAACGCACCATCATTATGCGTTGTAGCGGGCGAGACACCTTTAATTCGGAAGCTTTCCACTCATCTCAACACCTTGGGAATTGCCAACAAGCCCTTGGAAACCAGCCATGCGTTTCACTCGGATATGATGGCCCCTATATTGGACGAGTTCAGGGATACTTTTAACGACATCACACTCCATACTCCCAACAAACCCATCGTTTCTACCGTAACCGGCACTTGGTTGAAAGACGACGACGCTACCAGTGCCGATTACTGGGTACGCCATGTACAGGCTACGGTAAGGTTTTCGGATGCCTTGGTTTTCCTCGAAAAAGAACTTAATCCCGTTTTCCTCGAAATAGGCCCGGGGGCAGTTACCGCAACATTAGCAAAGCAACATGGCAACCGCTTTATGGGCAATGTGATTGGCGGGATAAAAGTGGCTGATGCCCATCGAGAATTATATAAAGCCATCGGAAACCTATGGGTATCGGGCATACAACCGGATTGGGCTGCCGTCTACCGTTCACACGGCCAACTCGCGGTGTTACCGACTTATGCATTTAATCGAAAAACATACTGGCTACTTCCCAAAGCAGCTACAAAACCCATGGATACACCGAGTGATAACCACCGCAATGGAATATCAACAGATCAGCACATCAAACATCAACATACGGCTACAGTGATTATGAACAGGAAAGAACTACTCCAGGATAAAGTAAGGCTACTGCTTGAAGAGGCTACCGGTATTGAAATCAGTCCCCAGGCCACCCATACAAATTTCATTGAGCTTGGCCTTGATTCCTTATTACTCACCCAGGTTGCCCTTAGCTTAAAAAAAGAATTCGGTGCCCCCGTCACTTTCCGGGGGCTGAATGAAACCTACGCAACCTTGGACATGCTCGCCGCGTATTTGGATAACACTTTGGGGCCCGATGCATATTCAACAGCCCCACCGCCTACCCCATCAGCATCCAGTAGCCCTGTGATGGCCAACCTTGTTTCGTTGCCGATGCAGCAACAAATAGTCCAAAGCAAAGCTGATTTAAACGCTATTACCCTCATTTCGCAACAGATTGCGCTGTTGTCGCAACAGGTATCCCTCCTCCAACAGGGTCCAACAGACGCCATTACTGCTACTACTATAGCACCTATCATACAGCCTTCCGGATATCCCAGCAATCCGCAAAATGCGTGGAACGATCTAACGCCCGAGGAATCCGTAGAGTTGAAGAAACCATTCGGTGCAACCGCCCGTATTGAAAAAAAAGCGCTGGGTTTGACAGATGGGCAAAGAACCTACCTAAACACATTCATAGCCAGGTATACACAGAAAACCAATCGGAGCAAGACCTATACGCAGGAAAACCGCCAACACATGGCAGACCCACGCGTCGTATCGGGCTTCAAGCCCGAAACCAAAGAAATCGTCTATTCGGTTGTAGTCAATAAATCGAAGGGATGTCGATTGTGGGATATCGATGGCAATGAATATATCGACGTCTTGAACGGATTTGGCTCCAATTTCCTAGGATACCAACCTGACGTAATCAAACAAGCTCTTATCCAGCAAATCGATGAAGGATACGAAATAGGCCCGCAACATGAAAAATCAGGGGAAGTGTGCCAACTGATATGTGAATTTACCGGGTTTGACAGAGCTGCATTGTGCAATACAGGATCGGAGGCAGTTCTGGGTGCCATGCGCATCGCACGAACCGTTACCGGACGCTCCACCATTGTGGCCTTCACGAATTCCTACCACGGTATCATGGACGAAGTTATTGCGCGGGGCACTAAAAAGTTGAAAACATTTCCCGCTGCACCCGGCATCTTGCCAGAAGCCGTTCAAAACATGCTGATTCTCGATTATGGCACAGAAGAGTCGCTGCAAATCATCCGGGAGCGGGCACACGAATTGGCGGCCGTGCTGGTAGAGCCTATCCAAAGCCGCAGGCCGGAGTTCGTACCCGTAGAATTTCTTAAAGCGTTGCGTACCATTACCGCCGAATCGGGTGCGACACTGATCTTTGATGAGGTCATTTCTGGGTTCCGCTTCCACCCAAGGGGTGCTCAAGGGCTTTTTAACATTCAGGCCGATATTGCCACCTATGGCAAAGTAGCAGGTGCAGGCATTTCCATCGGCATCATTGCCGGCACCAAATTTTATATGGACGCACTGGACGGCGGATTTTGGCAATACGGTGATGATTCTACCCCCGAAGTAGGGGTAACCTATTTTGCGGGCACCTTCGTTAGGCATCCGCTTGCCTTGGCAACCACCAAGGCATCGTTGGAATACCTGAAAGAACAAGGGCCTCAGTTACAAGAAACGGTCAATAAACGGACCAAGGCACTGGTAGACAAACTCACTTCGATATGTGAAAGCTACCACACGCCCATTTACATTGCCCATTTCGGATCGCTATGGAAGGTGAAATACCATTGCGAATATCCCTACAGCGAACTGCTGTTTGCCACAATGCGGCTTCGAGGAATCCACATACAGGATGGATTCCCGTGTTTCCTAACCACGGCACATACCAACGATGACATCGAACATATTGCCCACGCGTTTGAATTAAGCATCAAAGAATTAGTTGAAGCAGGTTTTATACCTACCTCCCAACGTAACGGATACAGGAAAAGCCACAAAGAAACCAACGGAACACCCCTCCCCCCAATTCCAAATGCGCGTCTTGGTAAAGATCAGAATGGAAACCCGGCATGGTTTATCGCAGATGAGCGGAATCCCGGAAAATACTTACAAATACAAAAAAGCTAAGTAGATGGAAAATATGTATGATTTTACACCAGTTGATTTCGACCCTTTTGCAGACGGCGAATTGCAACAGGTTATTCCGATTGCTGAATCCCAGCTTGAGATATGGCTCGCCTGTGTACTTGGTGGTGATGCCGGGAACTGTGCCTATAATGAATCGATGTCCATCGGATTTAAAGGGAGCCTGAACCGCGATGCGCTGGTGTATGCCATCCAATCTGTGGTTGCCCGCCACGACGCACTTCGGTCCACCATCAGTAAAAGCGGAGAGGAAATCCTGATCCACCATCAAACCCCAATCCATGTCGAGGATCAAAATATCGCAACGCTTACTCCCGCTGATCAGAAAGAATGGCTAACTACTTTTGGGCAACAAGAAGCTACGAAGCCGTTCGAATTAAATAAAGGAAGACTTATTCGATTCAGCTTGATCAAGCTGGCCGACCATGATCATTTGCTATGGATTACGGCTCATCATATTATATGCGACGGTTGGTCATTTGGATTAATTATTGAGGAACTTTCAGCTTTTTACACTTCCAAGGCAGAAAGAAGTACGCCCGAACGCATCCAGGTCCCGGTTCCCTTAGAAAAATACGTAAACGAACTGGCGACCTACCAGAAAAGTGATGATTTCCGTCAGTTGATGTCCTATTGGAAGGAACGGCTTACGCCGCTCCCCCCCTTGTTGAACTTGCCAACGGACAGGCCCCGAAACGCGCATAAAACATACCAGAGCAGACGATATGATATCGTGGTTGAACCCGACATAGTAGAAGGCATTAAACGTCTGGGGGCAGTCAATGGAACGAGCTTTGTAAACACACTACTGGTTGCGTTTGAGGTTTTTCTAAATCGCACCACAAATCAAACAGATATCATCATAGGGCTACCTACAGCCGGGCAATTGGCTACGGGAAACCTCAATTTAGTGGGCCACTGCGTCAATCTGCTGCCCATACGCAGTACGATTGACCCAACACTTTCATTCTCGGAGCACCTAAAATTACGCAAGGTTCAACTTTTAAATGATTATGATCATCAACTCGTTTCTTACGGTTCACTGTTGAAATCGCTGAAAATCAAACGGGACGACCCAAACGCCGCTTTCATTTCTGTGGTGTTCAACGTCGATATCGGGATGAATACTGACATCAGATTTGATGGGATCGAGCATTCGTTGACGTCAAATCCGCGATCCTTTACCAACTTTGAACTATCGCTCAATGCGACGGCGATACATGACGCGTTTGTACTGGAATGGTCATACCATACAGATTTATTTGAGCCATCCACGATAAAAGAGATGGCAGCTACCTTTAATGAGCTATTACAAACCATCTCTTCCTCTCCGAATGTCCGTATCGATGAAATGATAATGCGGGGGAATACCCCAAAATTAGCCGAGCCGTTTCCCGCTTCTGCACAAGAGATGATCACGAGTCCTGATATCCCGTACGACGACACCGTGACGGTATTGGACCTCATTGCTTCCCAAGCATCGCTCACCCCCCGGAGAATCGCTGTTTTATCCGAAAATGATGCCATCACTTACGAAGAGTTGCAAAAGAAGAGCGACCAATTGGCACTTCATCTTATCCAACTGGGGGTTGGTAGCGGTTCATTTGTTAGCTTGTTCATCGAACGGTCAGTAGACACCATCATCGCCATACTCGGCGTATTGAAAACAGGTGCCGCCTATGTGCCCATTGACACGAGCTATCCGGCAGAACGCATCTCATACATCGTAACAGATTCAGATGCCTATCTAATTCTCACCCAACCTGAGATTAGACATAAAATCGAAGCGTTCGTTAAAGGTAAAGCACAGATACATTGCCTGGGCGATCTTATCAACGAATCCATTCCCGTTGGTCTTCAACTCACCGCGCCCAAACGAGAAGATATTGCCTATGTCATTTACACTTCGGGAACAACGGGAAAGCCAAAAGGTGTGATCGTTGATCATGGCTCACTCGCCAACTATATTCAAAAGCAGTCACGAATGCTAGGGATAACTAATGACGAATGTATTTTGCAATTTTCCAATTATAGTTTCGACGCTTCTGTCGAACAGGTATTCTTAGCCTTGACCACGGGGGCAAAACTTGCTATCCCTTCGCCGGAGATACTGATGAACATCGATTTGATTGGCAAGTTCATTAACGATAAACAGGTTACGCATATTCACGCAACACCTTCTTTTCTTGAACTAATCCCAGCCAAAAAATATAACCATCTCAAAAGAATCATATCTGCCGGAGAGCGATGTGCCCATAAGCTGGCGAAAAATTGGAGCCAGCACACCCGATTCATTAACAAGTATGGCCCAACCGAGTGTACCATATCGACCCACGAGTATATTTATTCCACGGATGCAGTTCCCATTTCTGCCAGTGTACCCATTGGGAAGGCATTACCCGGAATCATCCAACGTATCGTAGACGAAAATGGTGAACCCGTACCCATTGGAGAAATAGGCGAATTATATATCGGTGGAGACCAGATTAGTAGCGGATATTTGAACCAACCGGATCTGACCGCGGATCGGTTCATAGAAATTTCCGGCCATCGTATGTATCGCACAGGAGATTTGGTGAAGGTGCTCTCCGATGATAACGTCGAGTATGTCCAACGAATAGATGAGCAAGTCAAGATAAGGGGCTACCGAATCGAGCTCGGTGAGATCGAGCATAACCTGGTGGACCAGAACGGCATCAAAGATGCGGCAGTAGTCGCTATTGATGACCATAAAGGAGACAAGGTACTGGCCGCCTACATCCTACAGGATCTGGAAGACACCACGGATTGGAAAGACCGTTGGGAAGACCTGTATACATTGGGTGTGAAAAGTGAGGAAAACATACCGCTAGAACAACAAAATCTTGACCTAGCTATTATCTCCCAATATTACGTCAGTGATCAACCTGCCGACCTAGGAACTGAGTGGACCGATGAGGGGTTGAAACGTATAAAGGCCCTTAACGCAAAAAAAATAATTGAGTTAGGAACCGGTGGTGGACATTTATTATTCGCGCTAGCACCCGAAGTAGACCAGTACATTGCAACGGACTATTCGGAAGTAGCCATCGCGAAGTTGCGGGAGAAGATTTCATTAAACCCCGGCAAATGGGAGCATGTACAAGCCTATGTAGCCGCAGCTGATGACTTTAGCCAGATCGAGCCCAACGCTTATGACCTGGTTTTCCTACATGGCGTAGCGCAGTATTTCCCAACTGCCCATTATTTACAGAACGTCATTGAAATCGCCACGCTAGCATTAAGAGAAGGTGGATGCATTTTCATTGGAGATATGCAAACGCTAGGGGCCATATCCATGCACTTCTATCTCGACCAACTCGCGATAACGAGTAATGAAACTACCATTGACGAGTTTATCGATATCGCAACATTGCGGATACAAGACGAAAAGGAACTGAGCGTAGATCCCGATTTCTTTTATAATCTTCCTTCGGTCATCCCCGCAATAAAAAGCGTAGACGTCCAAATACGAGGTGGCAACCGCCTAAATGAAGCCACGAAATGCCACTACGACATTTGGTTGTACGTGGGTAGCGAGGCCACTCCGGAAGTAGCGAATCCTGGCGTTGAGCTCCAATGGCAGCCCGGTGCCGACTCGCAATGGCTAATGAAGCAGCTTAAAGAACGTCCGGATCAGATTATCGCTATCAATCAAATACCCAATAGCAGGTTGAGTCGCGATTTTTCCTTATTGCAATTGATTAATCAATCCGACGGCCAAATGCCAATCAAGGAACTGAAAGACCGAATGAAATCGGCACCCCAGACAGGATTCAATCCGACGGATTTGTGGGCGATAGGCGGGCAGCTTGGATACAGAACGCACGTCAGGTGGGTATCGGATGGCACTGATGGCTGTGTCGAAGCGGTTTTCATTCCTTTGGGACGGAATGCCGTTCCGGAAAAGCCCCAGCGGACTACGGCCGGTTCACAACAAACCACCCTAGCCACCGGACACGATGAGGTGAAAATACTACCTCCCCCAGAACATCAGATTAAAAAATGGAAAGACGTATTGCAAGAACGTTTACCTGAGTACATGATACCGAATACTTTTAGTGTCTTAAACAAATTCCCACTTACCGTAAACGGGAAAATTGACAAAACAAAACTTCCTTTACCCAAGCTTGCAGTGTCAGCTACCTCCCCGGCCCATCATGTCCCTCCTTCAACGGAGACGGAGAAGATGCTCGCCAAAATTTGGTCAGATTTGTTACAAATCCAGGATATTAGTATTACGGGGAATTTTTTCGAATTAGGCGGACACTCCCTAATTGCAGTCAAAATCATGCTGTTGCTGGAAGAACAAACAGGAACAAGGCTTCCCATCACCACCTTATTTGAACATTCCACAATTGAGAAACTTGCCAGGTTAATCGATCAGGCAAGCCCTCAAGTGCACTGGGAAAGTTTGGTGGCCATCAAGGGTACAGGTTCCATACCACCACTTTACATCGTTCACGGGGCTGGTTTGAATGTCATGCTTTTTAATTCCCTGAGCCAGTATCTCGACCCCGATCAGCCAATTTACGGTCTACAGGCACGTGGATTAAACGGAGTAGACGAGCCTTTCCATTCTATACAAGAGATGGCAGCCCACTACATATCGGAAATTCTGCACCATAACCCTCAAGGGCCTTACCTATTAGCTGGGTATTCCTTGGGTGGAATTATTGCTTATGAAATGGCTAAGCAATTGTTGGATACTGGTAAAAAGGTAGCCTTGCTAGCGGTGTTGGATACTTTTGCCGACCCGCCAAACCAGCAATCAACAGGCGTTGGAAAATGGTTGCAAAGGGCTCGTGAGCTGTCCATAAAGGTTTTTTACACGAGCTATATGTTGGTTAAAGACCCCCGGGATACGTTCCATTACAAATGGAAAAATATGAAACGTCTGGCTAAACGGACGTACTGGAATCTAACCGGAAAGGCCGATGAGGTGATTGGTGTCTTCGGATACTTAAATAAGATCGATAAGATCAATACAGAAGCGAAAAGACGGTACATTATGCAACCAATAGACATTGAAATTGATGTCTTTCGAGCAAAAACCCAGCGATTTCATGCAAAAGACATGCTGTATCTCGGATGGCGTGATTACGCAAAAAATGGCGTGATGGTGCATAGCATCGATGGCGACCATAATCAAATTTTCAAACCGCCTTATAGCGAAGGACTCGGCAACGCACTCAGAAAAGTAATCGCTACAAAAATTAATTCCAATGATAATTTCGCCAACCGCAAGTAATTTCATATATAGCTATGGATTGAACTTTTTCAGGTAAAAGACAAGTGTTGCGAAAAAATTATTGGATACGTTCAGGAACCATCAGTTTATTGCAGCAAGCCTGTAATTTTATTGTCGGATTCGCAAGTTTCTTCTTTTTGGTGAGGCTAACGTCGAAGGATGACTATGGTACATGGATTCTCTTTCTTTCCACGGCATCGCTTATCGAAATTACACGTAATGAACTTATCCAAAATGCATTGATAAAATACGTTTCCGTAGCTGTGGAGGCCGATCGCGGGAACGTCATCTCTACGTCTTTTATCATTAACGCGGTTATGACCGCGTTGCTTGCTCTTCTATTGGCGGGTATTGCGCCGCTCCTGGCGCACATCTGGAATACTCCGGTAATCCGCGACATGCTATGGCTTTATCTCATCTCGTTCTTTATCGTAGGGATACAAATCCAATTCAATAGCATCGAACAGGCACTACTTAGTTTCAAAAGCTTATTTCTGTCGACTTTTCTAAAGCAATTTATTTTCCTCATCGCCATTATCGCCGCCTATTTCCTAAATTATAGGTTAACGCTTATCCAACTGGTAGAATTCAACATCATCGCTGCCGTCGCCGGTACATTCGCTTCTTGGAGTTATGTGCGGAAGCACTGGATATTCAACTGGAAATTCGATTTTAAATGGGCGAAAAAGCTATTGAATTATGGCAAATACACCATGGCCACTTCCCTGCATGCCACGTTTTCCAATGTGATGGATCAAATGATGCTTGGCGGCATGCTTTCTCCCGGTGCCGTTAGTTCTTTTAACATCGCCAACCGCATCAGTAACATGGCGCATATTCCCACGAACGCCATGGCAATCATCGTATTTCCTCAAGGGGCCATCCGGTTCGAGTCAGAGGGAAAGGACGCTATGAAGGTGTTATATGAAAAATCAGTAGGTTCCGTATTAGCTATCCTCACACCAGCGGTGATCATGCTCTATCTTTTTGCCGAACCCATCATTCATATCATCGTGGGCGAAAAGTATTTGGATGCAATCCCACTCCTTCGCGTCACGTTACTCTACTGCTTCCTCATACCTTACGGCAGGCAAACCGGAACGATCTTGGAATCTACCGGGAATACCAGGTTGAATTTTCTACTGGTACTATTCACCAGTAGCTTTAATATTATTTTGAATATTCTTCTTATTAACAAATTTGGCGTGATGGGAGCTGTGTATGGCGCATTATTGGCCCGGATACTATTTTTCGTGGTCGCTCGTCATTACCTGAAAAAGCTCTTTAAAATCAACCTTTGGGCACCTTGGAAATACGCTATCCAATTTTATCCCGATACCTACCACAAGTTATTTCATAAAGACAAATAGTCGTCAAAAAACCATTCAAGCTATTTCTACTCGTACCGAAACGGCTCGAAATCGCTACTGGGAAGAAAAAAAATAAAATTAAAATTTAAAAAGTTAAATGATTTCTTTTAATTTGTAGCGTTTTTACTACAAATAATTTTTTATCTGTGCGTTACACCCCCTGTAATCTGCTTGTCTCAAGCAAATTTCTCGTCATCACCATCATTTGTGCTACACTAGGTGTGTTGCTTTCTTCGTGTAAAAAGGATGCTATTGCTGCCGAGGAAATTATCGTCGAAACACCGCCGGACACGGAACAAGGAACTACCGATGACGAAGAACCGTCAGCCATTTCCAAGGTTATACTTTCCGGCGATGCAAACGGAAAATTGGTCATCGATGGTAGTCGTGAAGATTACAATTGCCAAACTGCAATTGCCATCAAAGAGGGAATCTACACAAATATCGAGATTAAGAATTTAGAAGGTCAGGAAGGATGTCCGATTCAGATTATTAATGATGGACTAGTTGAGATCGTCGGTTTTCGGGCGCACATGTCCATTTCTAATGTTTCGCACGTCGCTATCCGCGGAAATGGAAATTCTGAAATTGAAAGAGGATTTTTATTCAGGGACAATGATTACCGTGCTATGATATTGAATGGCACGATAAATAATATGGACGTTACCCACATTGCATTTAAAAACATTGGAAATTACGTTATTTCCTATAATAACGAGACGGTATACGATGGCAGTCCCGACTCGTACTCCAGCAACCTTACTTTTTCAGACTTAACAGCTGACAATACGGGGGCATTAATCAATTTCAGTGGAGGAATCAGTGATTCCGCTATTCAGGGGCTTGTAAAAAACCTCGAAATTTCACACATTGTATTTACGAACGCTCCCGCACCAAAGTATGCTGTATACGTCGGCATGGCAGTCGATTACAATATCCACCATAATGAATTCCGAAATGTGAATATGGAAAACGATAACCACAATGCCATGTTTTGCATACGTGGAAATGGTCGTTTCTATAACAATTATATAAATGGCCACCAAGGCAACGCACTCCGCGCGTGGGGAGTCAGTATCGGTTCTACCCCAAAAACAATCTTAATCTACAATAATATCGTAGTGAACTCAAGAAAATATTCAGCCTTTGAAGTGCAATCATTTGCAGATGATATAGTTGTAGGGAAAACCACGTTTGTGAATGCCCAGATTTTCCATAACACATGCGGTAACCTGAATCTATCGCGAGATTGGTATGGTGTCGTGGTCGATGCCTACCGACTCTTTGGCGGATCATGCCAAGTATTCAACAACCTTGCCTTTAATCTGCCCGCGCCCCATCCTGCAAGTAATTTCGTAAGTTTTATGTCTATCGAAGAAGGTATGTTAACCGCAACGAACAACCTATACTTCAATACGTCGGAAGCCGCGGGGATTATCAACGAAAAAGAATTCCGGCTCAACACTTCATCAGAAGCCAAAGGGAGCGGGAGAAAAACAAACCTTACAACTCTTGACTTTTACAATACTTCCCGCAACATCAGTGCACCCTCAATCGGCGCAGTCGAATAACATGGTCGTAGTGTAGTGCTTGTACTACAAACTGGCATTTCTAGCCATTTTCCTGTGTAGAGTAACTATGGTAATAATTACTTTTGAATGGAAGTACCGCAACAATCATTCAAAGATGTTCACCATACCACGCTGGATTCAACAACACAACAATAAATTCCAATCATTCGCGGAGATTCCGGAAGATAAATTTGGCGAAATTAATCGACGGTTAGCTTTACACAAGCGTTCTACAGTAGTCGTTTCCATCCTCATTGCGGCCTGGAATGAGGAAACAAACATTCTAAATTGTATTTCCAGTCTGTCTGTACTCGAAACCCAGATACCATTTGAAATCATCGTCATCAATAACAATTCAACGGATAAGACGCAACAAACATTGGACCGGTTAGACGTAATCAGCCTTTTCCAACCCATCCAGGGCTGTGGGCCTGCTCGGCAATTGGGACAAGAGCAAGCGAAAGGCAAGTATATTCTATTAGCTGATGCTGATTGTATTTATCCACCGTGTTGGTTGGATGAAATGATGGCAGTCCTTACCAAGAAGAATGTAGTATGTGTGTATGGCCGATATTCGTTTATTCCAGAAGTAAATTATCCTCGTTGGAAACTTTTTCTACTTGAACGGATGAAAGACATTATTACCGAAGTAAGGCACTTCAAACGACCTTATCTAAATGCTTACGGTATCAGCATGGGCTATATCAAAGAATTTGGTCTCAAAGTGGGCTACGTGATGTACAAGGTATGGGGGGACGATGGTCGCATCTGTTTTGACCTCATGCAGTATGGTGAGGTGAGGCAAGTAAAGAACAATCGTTCCCGGGTTTGGACAAGCCCGCGGACATTGCATCGCGATGGCAGCTTTTCAAAAGCAATGATTGCACGCGTCAAAAAGGAACTCAAACGCCTTTCTTCGATGATCAGGCCATTACCACCGCACGACACCAAAACTTCGAAAAATTAATTCTCCATATGCCAATATAAAACGACACCTCTAATGGCATTAAGCCATTATTACTCACAAAAATCCTACCTGAGGTCTCGGTACGATGGAAAGAGTCAATTGCTATTATTAAAACTATCCGAGATAGCGATCATTAGATTAGACACAATTGAGACAACTATTTGCAATAAGAAGATACTTTCTATGATTTCTAACCAAACGATTTCCATTATAGTAGCAAGCAACAACCATTATGCTATATTGATTGCAGCGCTTCTTAAATCGATTGATACAAACCACAAAAGGAGCGAACCAATCGATTTCTATATCATCGACGACAATATAACGGCAGCAAATAAGCAAAAACTGAATCAAACAGTTGATCCCAACCGTATTTCTCTAATTTGGATAAATCAGAAAAGTATCGTTCCAAACGGATTGGTGCTGCCACCAGACAGTTCAAGTTTTCCCGAAACCATCTATTATCGCATATTTGCACCATATGTTGTGAATCAGAGCGTGGATAAATTAATATATATCGATGTCGATACTATTGTCAGAGTGGACATAGCTGAATTATGGGACACCGACCTTGGCAAGCACATTGTTGGTGCCGTACAAGATATTGGTAAAACGGTAACCAGCCGTTGGGGAGGAATCCCCAATTATGAACAACTAGGTTTATCAAGCGATACACCTTATTTCAATTCGGGCGTACTGGTCATCGATACTAAAAAATGGCGCGAGCAGTCCATATCCAGTCAAGTGATTGATGTACTTATCAAGTATAAACAACATGTAGTACTCCCAGATCAATATGGATTAAATGTGGTTTTTGCCAATAAATGGCATATGCTTGATTCGCGATGGAACTGGTCAGCTTCCGCCGAACATGAACACCCGTATCTTCTTCATTTCTTACACATCAAACCGATTTTCAGCTCCTGCTACTCAAAAGAACGGTGGAAAAAGGAATTTTTCAGCTATCTTAATCAAACTCCGTGGAAGGGATTCAAACCGATTAATGAATACAGAAGAAAATTACAATTGGCACTTAACATCGCAAAAAAATACTTCCGAAAATTGACTTATTAACCCCTGTCTAGAGTGCCTTATTCTTAATCTGGTCCACGGCATATGCACATGCTCTCGCAGTTAGTGCCATATATGTCAAAGACGGGTTTTGGCAAGCAGATGAACTCATGCAGCTCCCATCGGTAATAAATACATTTTTTACTTCATGCAACTGATTATATTTATTAAGTACGGACGTTGTAGAATCATGGCCCATACGGGCTGTCCCCATCTCATGCACCGTACTACCACCTGGTTTTTCGTAGTTGAAGTCCCTAACGTTTCGAAATCCGGCGTATTCCAGCATTTCCGCACAGCTGCTGCTAATATCGGCCTGCATCGCCAGCTCATTTTCACCAAATGTAAAGTCCACCATAATCCTGGGCATTCCCCATTTATCCCGTTGGCTTTCGTCCAATGTAATACGATTATCCGGATTGGGCAAACATTCTCCCCAGCCCCCCATCCAAACACGCCAATTTCCAGGGGTTAACAATTGTTCCTTAAAGTTCTTTCCAAATCCAAGCTCTCCGTTTCGTTCCTGCCATCCTTCACGGATACCTACTCCCTGTACTTGGTATCCCCGTAAAAAGTCGGCTGATGAGCTACCTTCCAGGTTCCGGTACCTGGGTATAAGGAAACCACCAGGCCTCCTGCCTTTATAAAAGCGATCTTTAAACCCATCATACACCCCTTCCGCACCGGCAGAAGAATGATGGTCCATTAAGTTTCGACCAAGTTGGTCACTATCGTTACCCAATCCATTTGGGAAACGATTCGATTTCGAAGCGAGAAGTAAGGCAGCCGTGTTGATCGTGGATGCATTAACAAATACAATGCGGGAATAAAATTCAACTTCTTCAAGTGTCACCGCATCCACTATGCGGACGCCCGATACCCGCTGGTTTTCTTCATCGAAAATGAGTTCCTTAGCTACGGAAAATGGCCGTAACGATAGGTTCCCCGTTGCAAACGCAGCCGGAATCGTTGCACTGTTACTACTGAAATAACCACCATAGGGACAACCCCGAGCACACAAGTTCCTGTATTGGCACGGACCTCTTCCTTTCCATCCTTTGGTAAGGTTGGCTACACGTGCAACTGTCAATATACGGTCCATTTTGAGGATGCTACCGGCTAAGTATTCTTCTATGCAGTTCAATTCCATTGGCGGAAGAAATTGGCCATCCGGCAATTGAGGTAACCCTTCCGCTTTTCCACTGATCCCTACAAATGCTTCCACATAATCGTACCATGGCTTTAAATCAGCATAGCGGATGGGCCAGTCTACTCCAAATCCATCCAGACTATTGGCTTCAAAATCCAAATCACTCAATCGGTAACACTGCCTTCCCCAAATCAACGACCTCCCCCCTACCTGATAACCGCGGAACCAGTTGAACGGCTTCACTTGGCTATAGGGATGTTCATGGTCATCCACATAAAAATGTTTGGTACTTTCATCAAACCCCGCGCTCTGTATAGGGCTTCTTCGCACATCGTCCAATGTATTTTTAAGGCGGAACCGGAAATCCCAAGGATTCAACATCGCCGTGGGATAATCCACGGGATGTCGAACGTCTCTCCCCCGCTCAAGCACCAGTGTCTTGAGCCCTTTCTCGCACAATTCTTTAGCCGCCCAGCCGCCACTGATACCTGAGCCGATAACAATGGCATCGTAGGTGCGTTGCTTAATCGACGGTAGCGAGATCATGCCCTTCATTATATTTAATCAGTACATCTGGCGCTTTTTTTTGCGAAAAAGGGATCTTACCCTGCTGATCCGCATAACCTACGCCGATTAATAGGAGAGGCCGTTCATCGCTACCCAACGTAATGGTCCCTTCCATTTGTTTTTCAAACTCCTCGATATCGGGCCAATTTATTGGGACGGAACTCAACCCTAGAGTCTCTAACGCCAACATGAAAGACATGGCAGCCAATCCGCCATCAATGTAGATGACATGCCGGTCCCGTTCGCTGAGATACGCACTTAATTTCCCTACAAGCACAACAAAAACCGGAATCTGTTTATGGAAAGGCCTGATTCCCATCGGAATTCCACCGACTTGGTTCTTCATCGATTCTTGGTCGTAAATCCGGAACTCAAACGGTTGGCGATTACAAGCACTAGGTGATAGTGAGGCAATAGACACGGCCTTTTCAATCAGTGCGCGATCAACGTCTCGCGCTTGGTACCAACGAACCGAACGTCGCTGAATTGCAAGGCTTAACAAAGCTTCATAGGTCACCTCGGCGGGCCGCACATCAGCCCTCAAATAAGGAATACGCTGCAAGGTTTCACAACTATCCTGTCTACACAGTGTACCTGTACCATTAGATTCGAATAAGGTCCGTGCAGCGTCGACAGTCGGATGCGTGGCCACAACTGCGAAGTAATTTCGCAATACTTGTTCTGTCCAACGCAGTAAATCGTCGTCAGCGCCAATCGCACCCGTCGCCATATCCGCCGCAATGGTCTTATAACTTCTTACGGTATGTAGGATATAATCAAGGGCGAATAATCCCCTCTTTTCCTTCATAATCAGCCCCTTTTCCAATCGATGTACCTGCCTCCTCAAATGAAAAGCATTCGGGCGCTGGTCCTTCAGCGCTTTCAAATGCATATATTTCCCTTGAAGCACCTTCTGATGTTCCCTAGAAAATTCATTTGAAAAGCATAGGTAATAGAGATCGCTCAGAAACCTTGATTTCCGACATACCGGTATGAGATAATTGTTTTTAACCCATTCCTTTTTCAAGTACAATCGATGTCTGAGTCCCATAAACTTATTTATTATTACAATTATTTTTGAGGAACGGCATTATAATCCCCAACACTCGGTCGGTAATAGAAGGCCAACTGTGTGATCTAGCCACGGACACTCGCCGACTTATGTCATCTTCAGCATTACCATTCGCTAACGCCTCCTCAATTTTTCCCAGAAAATTGCGGTGGTCCTTTGCCAGATATGTCACTTGGCTAAACACCTCCCGCATCACGTTGGTTTCTGTGGCAACGACGGGACGCCCCATGGCCAAATACTCATCAATTTTGAGTGGATAGTTGTCGTTCGTTATAGCGTTGATGCTTTGAGGGTTAATACAAACATCAAAATGCTGTAAATACGCAGGCGTCAACTCGGTATCTTTCTTCCCTAAGAAATAAACATTAGCTAATTGATTCAATACACTGTGTTTAAACGCATCATCCGGTTCGCCGATAAGAATAAAGTTCCACTTAGGGCGGGATTTTCCCAAAAATTCCAATAATGAAATGTCCAACCGCATCTCTAACAACGCTCCTACATACCCAATCACCGGCCTGTTCTTTAGCGGCTCGAGGTCTTTCGGGATGGGGTGATGTATGCTATAATCGAATCGCTCCATATCACAACCATTTCCGATGTAATAAGATTGGGTATTAAACTGAAGTGCCCGCTTCCGAAAACCTAAAGAATTACACAAGATGACGTCTGATTTCCGCATTAATTCGGGCTCCAATTTACCACCATGTCTTTTCCAGTACCCCATCCCAACGATATAGTCCCGATCAAGATAGATATATTGTGATGGCTTCATTATTTCTTTGAGGTAAAAACTCCTGAAAATATCTTTATCGTTAACGATAATATATTCTTGGAAACCAATTTGCTCCGCCGCTATCCGAATCTCCTTTGCTATTCGGGCATTATTTATATGGTTCAATTGTGAGAATAGGGGTGTGAATGGAATCCAGTTTATCGACTCAATGATTCTTCTCGGATACAAGACCCATAGATTATTCCCTAGTTTCTCGACTGTTTTAGTACCTTGACGTATTCGGGCAATATGCTCATTTATAAATTTATCAGTACTCCCTAGCCAATAGGTCCTGCGATCAATCGGCGAATTCACATACAATACGTTATGTCGTTTTGCCAATTCTTTTGCTATACTCGTTGCGGTCGACTCCCGGTCCGTGAATATACGTTGTAGACTGACAAATATGAAGTTAAGCTTTTTATTATCGGTGCTTTGCATAACAAATATCAATCAAGTAAGCCTTTAAACATGTGGTCAATGCGTGCCTTGAGGCCGGGGAGCCTGCCCGCAATCGTTTCAGCGACTCCTTCCCGGTCATCAATAAGCTGTCGAAATTTAGCAATAACCGAATCCTCATCGATCGCATCGGATTCCAGCACATAATGCTCCATATCGAAAAGCCCGAAAAGCTCACGATATTTGTGTGACCAGCTAATGGCCATCACGGGCTTCTGCTCCAAAAACCCAAATATTAAAGCATGGAAACGTGAACTGACCAATAAATCAACCTGTCGGATATGGTTTCTAATCGTCTCGGCAGACGCATAGTGATCAAGGAGTGTGCAACGGTCGGGATCACCAAGCATTTCATAGGTCTGCCGACATAATACACGATCGTCTGTATGAACTACGCCACCCGGAAAAAGTTCATTTGGAATCAATATGACTTCAGCTCCGAGCGTTTCCAAACAATAGCGGCACAGGCTAAGCAAAACGCGCATATACGAATTCTCGCTCCCTTCCCCATCCACCTTTTCGTAAACACGAAGATTCGGCGAAACTCCTATCCGAAGGGGCCGCTTGGTCTCCTGACTAACCATTGGAAATGGCAATTCGTCAGCCCGGTTTGTATCGGCCAACGAGAATACGATATCCGGAAGTAAGGGAATACGTTGGACATCTCTACCAAGAAGCCTGGCAAGGTATGCTTGGGAAACCGTATCCCGTGCGTAGAATCCATCGGCCCGCTCCAGCATTTCGCGCGCAGATCGGGCCACTCCCGGAGATTCGAATGGCCCCCACGCTTGCGGTAGAAAAAAAGTTTTAACCTGCTTTCTCCTGGCCATTGAAATCAACCGAATGGTTTCGTCAATCATTGGTTTTCCCCAAGAATCAGCATAAGCAAATCCACTGACGTCGATAACGGCGTTCAGCCTGTCCATAATCCTTCCAATTTCCGGGAAAGGGAAAGGAAAGTACCAAGGACGATTTTTTCCCGTAAGCAGCTTGTGAAGTTTACCCTTTACGCGATATAAAAAGCCGTCGAATTTACGCCGGTAAGGATGCTTAGCACTAAATACCGGTACAAATCCATTAGAAACCGCCAATTCGCGCTCATATTGCCTACATACCATGTAACAGGTTACGTGTTCGTAGTTCCGCTCCAACTGTTGCTTAACTACTTTCAACATGGCCTCAGCCCCCTTATTGGTGAAATTGGCTCCAATTATTAACACATTGATCTCTTTACTCATCTCTACACGTTATTTCCCTATAAACTTTCTAACTTCCATAATCAGTTTCATTTTGCTACGAGTGTATGCGGTAAAACTCCACGGAAGCAAATAACAGGCTCCCCCAACTACCGCTCCCAAGGCTAATAAAACCACCGGTTGAAGGTCCGAAAACACTTGTTTCATAACGAAACAAGCGATACCGCTGATCACCGATAAAATAAACGGCAAACTAATCTCACGAAAGAAGAGCGACACGGAAACCGGGGTTCCCTTGAAACAATAATACAGAGAAGGCACCAATATCCCATAATTAGCAACCGCATACGCCAAGACAATTCCATCGACCCCCCAGTTCATTCCAATAAAAAATGCCGCGACAGTAACTACGGCATTAACAACTCCCCAAATAAAATATCGGTTAGTATATCCCATCGTAATCATAACCACGCCTTTTGTTCCCGCAACAGGTTGTATCAATGACGTCATGGCCAGCACTTGGAATATGCGAGAAGCTTCCAGCCATCTTTCCCCCAAAACGATTAACACCACCTCTTTCGAAAAAACCACAAGAAACGCAACCAACGGCATGGAGAAGAAGGCCAAAATAAAATTATATCGCGCATAGAATTCCCGGTACTTCCGGCGTTGGTTCTTCAATGAGCTGAGTGCCGGCAAGGCAACTGCATTCAACGGATCCCTAAGCTGTGTGATGGGCAACATCAACAATTGATAAGACTTACTGTAAAAACCCAATGCCGCCGAGCCGAACTGTCGCCCAATCAGCATATTATCCGCATTTCTCGAAAAGTAATTCACAATATCAAAACCGGTGACCCCCACACCGAAACGCATAATACTTTTCACACGTTCAAATTGGAAGTAAAAACCGGGGCGCCAATCACAAAACAGCCAAAGCATAAGGGTATACGCTACGGAATATGCTACGGAAATACCGATTATCGCCCAGTAGTCAAACTTCAGCAATGCCATCACAATACCTGTGACAATACTTATAGCAGTGGCTGACAAATGAATGGCTGATAGTCTTTTGAAACGCATCTGTCTTTTTAACAAAGCACCGTGTTGCAATACAGAGCCCGTAAGGAAAACCGTCCCCGCCAATACTAATGTGATGTGGAAAAGACGAGGTTCATTGTAAAAAGAAACCAAAAATGGCCCAATCGCAGCGATAATGAGTGAAATCAATAATGAAATCCCCAAATTGAGCCAAAATAGTGTACTGATTTGCTTTTGGCCAATTACCGTGCGTTGTACCACCGCCGAAGTGAGGCCAAGATCCTTGAAAATCAAAACAAACCCGGTGAAAGCCGTTACCATCGCTACCAAGCCAAAACTCTCCGGTGCAATAAGCCTTGCCATTATGGATGTCGACAACATACTCATCCCGAAAGACAAAAATTGGGAAAGCATCGTATTGAAACCACCCTTGATGGATTTCCTCTTCAGATCTCCCGTCAAATGCCGTGTATTAAACCATTTTGTATACTTGGCCCGATCCCGAAGTTCCACCATTTCTTTCATCAATATCGCTGTCCTTTCTTATTCAAGTCAAAGCCCAAGAACGCTGCTTTTCTCCCAGCTTTATGCAACCGGTATATGATCCCGGTATCGGATCATAGACCAGCGCTAACGTCGCACCCTGCATCGAGCGACAGTAGCAAAGCACACAAAGCTCCTTGGCCAAAATGATAAAAGGCTTACCAAACAATCGTTGCCTAACTTTTGTTACCAACCAGCCGCCAAAAGTCGCTCTTGACTCAAACACGTATAAGGTGCTTAATCTTTCCTTTTGTCCGCAAGAGACAAAAGAAAGACCAAATTTGTCTTTGCAATAGTTATCCAAGTCTTGCAATCCTTTTAAAAATACCGACTGGTCTCGCCCATTCAGGCAATGCTCTACCAGCAGGAATACCGAAGCCGCCACTCCGGCTGACTTCGCACCCGGCGTTTCCGTTTCCGGAATCATCGTTTCCGATAATTCCTCCATACATCGTTTAAATAGAGACAATTCTGATAAGTCTGCTTTCGAGTTTCCAGACCAATTAAAAAATTTAACGAGGAAGGCACCGACCGCTCCTAGTAGGAGCAGTGCTAATGCTAACAGCACTTCCCTTCGTTTCATCAATTGGCCTTTTTTATTCCACATCTTCCATGTGCTTTTGCTGATAATGCCGCGTAGCTACCGAAATCTTATTGGCCTTACGTACGTTAATCAGTGATATCAATTGATAAAACATAAATAATGGAATACCTACCAACGCACGATAAATTCTGTGATCGGCATGGGAAGCCAACAAGGCTATAAAAAAACCGATGATAAAGACACCCAACGCCATTACTCCAATTATCGCATGCATCTGATTAATGAAAAGATTGAGTACCGTGAACGCAACGGAAGCCAATAGAAATAAGAAAAGCGGCGGCCGGAGTAACGTCAACCCAAACACCAACTGGTTCCAATTGAGGCGCCATATACCGCGGCCTATCAACTCAAATCCCAAAGAAAAGTATTTGAACCATGTGTTTATCCAGCGCGCCCGTTGATTAACCAACTGCGCCGCGTAGGCGGTTTTCTGGTCATAAACCACCGCTTTATCTGCATAAGCGATGCGTTTGCCCCGATTGACGATCTCAAACTGCAAAACTTTATCAAAGCCAGCGCCCACAATATCCAAATGTGCCAAACAAGCTTTATATAGCTTTACCGTAAACGCCATTCCAGAACCTGCTAAAGTAGCTGAAGAACCTATACGGAATAGTACCTTCCCGTCATAGAAATGGTAGTAGATATCACGCGCAGCATCTAGCCCTGCAAAGAGTCCATCCATATTCTTCGCCATACGTACACCCTGTATAGCTTCAAAGCCACGGGCAAAATAACGATCCAATTTATTCAAGTACTCGGGGTCTACCAAGTTATCGCTATCGATGATCGTTAGGCGGTTATGTTTCCTCTTAAAGCGATTAATCGCATAAAAATGCGATTTAGTATTACTCGACAAGATTTCTTCAGGCCGCAACAAAACAACCCGCTCATCATTGAAATGCAGGTCAGAAACGTCACAATTATCTGCTACTACATAAATCAGATACCGGCTATGCCTAAGTTTCAAAAGGGATGACACCACAGCAGGCAGCATCGCCGTTTGTTCGTACGCGGTCACGATAATCGCATAATCCCCTTCATCGGCCTTGGTTAACTCGTTCTTTTTTTTCGGTAATAGCCAACAAAAGATGGCTAAAAAGACCGGCCCCACCAAATTAATCCCAATGACCAATTGGATAATTATCCATAACGTATATAGGACTTCGCTCATGATAGTTGATGCTTTGTTTTCAAGATTGAATACATCATTTCCACCGATTCCGTCCAGGTATGATGGGCTACGAAAGCAATTCTTTTTTGCCGGGCCATTTCGTTATCTTCTTTCAATGCGCGTTCAATAAGGTCAACATATTCAGTGTTGGTTCGCGCTAAGTACGCATAATCCGCAAACAACTGCATCGCATGCGTAGACAAGGCGACAACGGGCTTCCCAAAGGCCAAATACTCATCCACTTTCCTAGGGTAATTTCCGACCGTTAATGGTGTAAGAAATTGTAGGTTTATACACACGTCAAAGCATTGAATGTATTGTGGCAATTGATTTATAGGCTTCATACCCAAGAACACGACATTGGCAAGGCGATGCAATTTACTCTGCTTAAACGCATTATCTTCGGGACCTACAAGTACCATCGTCCATTCGGGGCGACGCTCCGCAATGCGGACCATGGCATCTAGGTCGAGCCTACTGCTATGGAGAACACCAACATAACCAATAAATGGCCGACGCAATCCGATTAACTCACGAGGCATTTCGATGGTTTCCGACACCCGAAAAAGCTGGGTGTCAAAGCCCTGCCCCACAAAATGCACATTTGGGTTATACTGCTTACAATAATTCATTAAGTAGCTCGAATTAGAAAAACACACATCACTCTTTTTGATCATAAGTGGCTCCAAACGCGGGCCGTGTTTATTCCAATAGGGCGCTCCCACGATAAAATCCCTCGAATAATAAATGGTCAAGTCAGGCGCTAGGTACTCTTTCAGGTAAAAGCATTTCATGATCTCGTTATCGTTGAACAGCACAAATCCGGTATCGAAGCCAACCGCTTTAAGTTTTCTTTTAATAGCCGCGGCAAATCGCCTGTTGTTTAACTTGTTAAATAAATCAAAGGCCCATATATTATCCAGCCAATTAATTGACTCGACAATGCAATCCGGATAAAGCACCCATAAGTTATCTCCTTCTTTACGAAGGCCATTTTCTTTTCCTGCAATTACGCGCCTCCGGAAAACTACATCTGCATCCGATTTCCTTCGAACAGACGTTGCCCGATCCAATGGTGAATTAACGTAAAGTACCGTATTCCGCTTACTGAATTCAACGGCAATGTCCTTGCAGTTACTTCCCAACTCAGAATCCCATGGTTGTTGCCCAACGATCAGAATATTTTTTCCGGTCATCTACGTACTCCTACTCTATTTACGAGTTTAGCTAACACCCGATTTCTTTCCCCGAAAGAAACCGATGAGAAATAAAATCAACCCCGGGATAACGAACAATTCAAATGGCATAACTATGATGATTGTTTGTCCCACTTATGTGCGTTGTAAATAATCGCCCACGACGTAAAGACCAATATGGAAGAAGGGGTGCGATTAATAACTTCATTGCCATAACTGGCTACGAAAATGCCAATAGCACCTGAAATGAGTGCAATCAACTTGATGCGAAGATTTGGATCACGGATACGCCAGATAATCCCACAGCATCTACCCATGATATACATATTCATACTGAACCAAATAATGAGTCCCACGATCCCATACATGGCCCAGACTTTCACCCAATAACTATCCGGTTCAATGGATGCAAGGAAAGTTCCTGCGTTGTATTCTTTCCCATTTCCGCCGATGGTTCCCAGTCCCCCACCGAATGGGTGATATGCTAAATAATCTGCCAGCTTCATCTGGGAATTCAAGCGCACCATGAACGAGGGATCATATTGCGGGTTTACTGCCGACCGCAGCCGCCGTATCTGATAACTACCCTGGCCGATACCGGTAAATTTAAGAAAAGAAAAAAGCATTCCGATGGCTAACAGGCCAACAAAAAGCAACCGGAAGTTTTTCGTCAGGAACAAACCAACCAATCCACCCGACAAGACAAAGAGGGCGCCCCTGGTTCCGGAAATCATCATAGCATAAAACAATAGACAACCAATTCCAGCCAATAGTAAGCGTTGCCATAATTTGAAAGGACCCATGGCCAATATCCACGAAACTAATGCAATATGACTCATGGACGCCCCAAACTGCCCGGCATCCGTATAAAATGAAAATACACGAATCACCCCACGAATGAGATGGGTTCCCAAATTTTCCATCAGAAACCGCTCCTCACCCGGAAATAATCCGATATGCAGCTGTTTAATGCCATTTAATCCGCCAATGACCGACCAACCGATCACGATGTAAAAGAAAATATCAAGATAGCGCTTACGCTGCATCACGACACATCCCAGCGGAACAATCAACAGCATATTTAATGCCGTCCCACGGATTTCATTGGCCCAGCCAACTATACTTGCTCCAGACGGATTGGCAATCTGCAACACGCTGATGACAAACCATATGACCACAAGTTTCACCATATCATTGTTGGCATCGGCCCAATTCGTTCGATGCTTATTGAAAAAGGTGATAACCAATGTCAGTATCAATATGATTTCGAGACCGACCCCCCACGGAATTTCAATCATCAGCTCCCGCCCTATTATCGGCAGAATGAAACAATAAGCAACAGCCCCCATTAAACCGGAAACGGGGTACTTAACTAAAATAATCAAACAAACTACCAACAGCGCAGACAATCCAAGGGATACCGGAAATATGACCCCGACGGCTACCGTATAATATCCGATTAAAACGGCTAGCACCACGAGCATCACGATCAATACGGGCTTGGCCTTGGTATTTTGTCCGATATCGTATATGATCTGTTTCATTTGGTCCGACCTTGGTGGTTAAGCAGCTATTCAGGCAATTAACTTCACCTTATTAAGCACCCAACCCAAAAATCCTGCGTGCCCGTCTAAGTAATTAATCAATTCTTTATCGTTAGTTGACACTTCGTCGCCCGATTCAAATACACCTATACTAACATCCGAGAACATCAACCACTCCTTCACCTGGTTAAGGTTTTGACAGCTATCCGTATCGATGATGATGATGTCAAACGCATCCCGGAGAAGGCCAAACCCAGTCAATAAGTTCTCCATATCCTGCAACTCCATCAATGAATTCTGCTGCGTATTTCTTGTCAACGTTGTAATCAAATCCTCAATCTGAATCTCGCGTTTCATCAAAAACTGTTCGAAATTCTGTGCCTCTTGCGCCGTTTTATCAGCGTTGCCAAAAAAATCATAAACCTGCTCACCGATTAACAATACTTTTTTACCGGTAACCGCAAACGCATAAGCTAAGCTTACGGCCAAAAAAGATTTTCCAGCACCGGGCGACAGACTTGTAATCCCCAATACGCGCGATTTATTGATCGTTAACTCGTTATTCAAATCGAATCGTAACGACCGCAATAAGTCCTTATACATCACTGCATCAACGTTGGTATTGTTATCCCACACCGCCCGGATGCCTTTATAGGACCTGTCCAATGAATTAATTACACCGAGTACCTTCCCACCGGTCAGCGCATCAAGTTGGGCTCTGGTTACGACTTTGCGATCCAATAAAAACAATAACGCAAAAGCCGACAGGCATAACATACTCGTTGCAACACCGGACAATCCAACATACAGCAGGCGCTTTGAGGGCATCTTTATCCCCGGCAGTCCGGTTTCTACGATACTCAGACGTAAGCCGACATTTGATACAAAACCCGCCTGATTCGTTCGATTTAGAATTTCCATGTATTCCTGTGTGGCGATATCCGCTTCACGCTGTAGGTTCTGTAGGCCAGCATCCATCGGAACCATGGCCTGGTGCCGGCGCCGTGCGCTCGCCAGCTCCCTTTCGATTGAAGTAATGCCATTTTGGGCAAGTGACAATGCGGTTTCAAGCTGGAGCAATTCAGCTTCCAAACTCCTTCTATTCGCCTGCACGCCACCGTTGCCAGCTGCGCCGGGAACGGAACCAGCAATTTCATTTCGCTTACGCTGTAAGGAATCAACCAATTGTTTATCGACTGGGTTGAAATTGTTATCGATATACCGTCTGTTCGCAACTTGCAATTGTTGGTCGATTTCCAACAACTCATTATTCGTATGCGAGCCGGTCGGCCGCAGATAGTCACGGGTCGGATTGCTCAACTGGGCTTTAAGATCTTTAATGGTACCCTGCAATGACTGTATTTCGGTCAATCGATCCGCACGCTGGCTTTCCAACGATGTAATTTGTTGGTACAAACCCGAAGATTGCGCCGAGGCATCTACAATGCCTTGGCTTACACGGTAATTTTTCAATGCATCGTTGCGCGACAGCATGACGCGTTCTTTCTCCGCCAATAAAGAATCAAGCAACGTAACCGATTTGGTTTCGTTTACGGACCGAAAAGTATGGTAGTACTGGATAAACTCGGCCGAGAGTGTATTGACAACAAAAGCGGAAAGCTCGGGGTTTTCAGACGTAAACCCTACCGTGATAAACTCACTTTCCCCCTTACGACCTATCGAAAGGTTTTCCTGCAAGTCTGCCTCACCATAGCCCATCCACTGAACGACATCTTTTAACTTCACTCCTGAAACTTCGTCCTTATCGGTTAGGATAACGTTGCCCGAGACCAATCGATTTTCCAGTTCAGCAAGAATATGCTGCCGAGCTGTCTTGTCCAAAGCATTTAGATTCTCGGAATAGGGCTTGAAAGCATTCCCTTCATTCTGAAGATCATGAACGGCTAACGCATGTGACACCATGCCCAGTACCCGTTTCATCGTCATCATGCTCATGATATTACCATAGATCTGCCTGATCTGCATGTAATTAGAAGCCTGACTATCGTCGATTTTCGCTAAGTCGGTGATACCTGTGGATATTTGGGTTTCCGAGTAGTAGGAATCTGGCAAATCATCGGTCAAGAAATAGGTCACGCCAACAGCCAACAATACAATGGCCAAAATGAGCCACCACTGCTTTAATAAATACTTGAATAAGCCACCAAAATCAATCATGGGGAGTATGTTTATGAATTATCGATCAGTTATTTCTTCCAGCGTAGTCCCAATGAGTGCCTCTAGCGCATCTTTTGCGACCAAGAACTCCACTTCCGTCTGGATTAAGCTCGATTTCGCCACCGCCAGTGCAGACTTTGCCACATTGTATGTTTCCAAGTCAATCTCACCGAGTTCAAACTGCCCCTTCATCTGACTCAACATCAATTGGTTGTCTTGTACGGATTGTGTATTGATTGCCAACTGGTTATTGAGCATCACGTAGCTATAGTACTGAGACTTGACTTTATTTGCCAAACTAAGCTCATATTCCTGAAGTTCCAGTTCGGCAATTGTACGCTGTTGTTTCGCTTGCTTCACAAGCCCCGGTGTACGAAATAAGGTAGACAGGCTTAAACTGGCACCCAGTTGAAACCCATTCACCAGATAAGGGTTTCCTATATTCATAGAAGGCTTGTTATCAGGACGATAGAAATACGAAGCATGGAACATATCCAGATACGATGCTTTGGCAGCGGTCACCCCCACCCGCGCACTGACTTCCGTTGCTTCGAATATTTGCTTCCGAAGATCATTCTCTTTCGCTAATTGAATCAACTTTTCCAAATATTGATAGTCGATTTTACCAATGACCGATTCTTGTGCGTTTACATTGGAAAGGAATGTTAATGCGAATAAAATGAATATCCAATTCTTCATAATTTTTAATTTGTTTTCAAAGACAAATACAATGTGTTTTTCGTAATAGCGAAAGCAAAAGTATCTCAAATCCGAATTACTTAATTACTTTTGGATGTACATAATTAGGGATTGTAGTTTATAAACTACAAAGTCTGGACGTCGGCTCGTATGCAACTAATCATTCTTATTTTAGAATAAATTTCTTATTCTTATTGCTATACAATTAAAGAAAATAAATTTCGTTATTATAAAAGCGAACAACAAAATTGTGCATAAACATGAAAGTTTTTTCTCCATCCTTGAAAATATATATCTCTTTGCTCGGTATACTTTTCATCCCCATCTTAGTAAGTTGCTCGAAAAAATCAGCAACCAACAACGAGTCCATCGATAAGGTACCCAATGGTAAACCATCGAAAGTCAAATTCAATGACATGTTAGGGGTAAATGCTTTCGAGTGGAATTTTGGGACCCAAAACAATCCCACTGATCCCGAGAGGTCGCGCTTTTTTATGCCCTTTTCAAACGTCAGGCATTATTTAGATTGGCGACAAATTGAGCCGGAGAAAGGTAAGTATGGATATAATCCGACCCCCCGCGGCGGTTGGAAATACGACGAAATCTATGAGTGGTGTAAAACCAATGACATCATCGTCCTCGCTTGTATTAAAACCATACCCGACTGGTTATTGGAAACCTATCCGGAAGACAAACGTGATGGAGAAAATGTACCTGCGCCGTATGGTGCTGATTTGTCTGACCCTGCCTCGTATATCGAATTCGGAAAATTGGCATTTCAATACGCTGCCCGATACGGTAGCAATCCCGATGTTGATCCATCGCTGGTTCATGTGGAACCCGTACCCCACTATAATCCGAATAAAAAGAGAATAGGTACGGGGCTTGTAGAATACATGGAGTGCAACAACGAACCGAACCGTTGGTGGAAACCCAATAAGGTTGCTCAACAGACGGCATCAGAATATGCTGCAAATCTTTCGGCATTCTACGACGGCCACCAGGGCAGGCTTGGAAAAGATGTCGGCGTGAAAAATGCAGATCCGAACATGAAAGTTGTTATGGGTGGAATTGCTGCTGCCGACCCTGCATTTGTGCAAGAAATGATTGAATGGTGTCGAAAACATCGGGGCACCAAGTCCGATGGCACCGTGGACTTATGCTTTGATATTATCAATTACCATCATTATTCACATAATCGAGACGAGGAAAAAAATCGATCTAAACAAAGAGGTGTCGCTCCCGAACTTTCCAATGCAACAGAGTTGGCGCAACGTTTTGTTTCGATGGCTGAACAAGATGCACATGGAATTGAGGTATGGAACACTGAGGTAGGATATGATGTTAACGAGTATAGCGTACAGAAGGCGATTCCGATTAAAAACAAATCAGCGCTCATTACACAAGCCGATTGGAATCTCAGAAATGCCCTACTATACGCACGGAATGGCGTCAGCAAGCTGTTCTTCTATATGCTTCATGATCTTAGCGCCACCAGCACAACACAATACGCCTCTTCGGGATTTGTGGACAAAGAAGGTGCCCTGAGCGCCAAACCATCCTGGAACTACTTAATACAGGCAAAAGATATACTGGGCGACTTCTATTACCAAGCCACCATTGATACTGACCCGTTTGTAGACGAATATAAACTCGATGACCGGGTAATCTATGTGTTAGTTGTTCCCGATGAAATCGGCCGCACGGTTGATTACCCATTGGAAGTAGGCAAGGCAACGAAACAAGTAAAGGTATACCAACTTCAGGCAAATAGTACCACGGCAACGACCGATATAAAACCGGTATCGGATGGAAAAATCTCACTAACGGTATCGGAGACGCCGATTTTTGTAGAACTCCTACGGTAAAGGGCTAGCGTGGGTTCACCGCGTCATCATAAAGGCTTCCCTATTCGGTAAATACGGCCTTCTTTTGTGTCCGTGATAACATACAACGCACCATCGGGGCCCTGTTGCACGTCACGTAGCCTCAACCCTACGTCTTCCATCAACCGTTCTTCCCCCACCACTTTGTCACCTTCGATAACTAATCGGGTCAGGTAATTACTAGATAAGCCGGAGATAAAGAGGTTGTTCTCCCATTCAGGTATGACGTTGCCTTTATAAAAAGTAATTCCACCCGGCGCAATACATGGATCCCAGTAATAGCGAGGTTGCTCCATTCCATTTCGTGAAGTGATGCCGCCCCCGCTCAGGTTCCCCATGTCAAAGCGATACTCCTCCCACGGATAGTCCGACTCAGGGTCAGGGAAAATACCGACACCCACAGGCTTATTGTCGTAGTATATCCCGTAACTAATAAGGGGCCATCCATAGTTCTTTCCACGTTCTATGATATTAAGTTCATCACCCCCTAAGGGACCGTGCTCCGTTTCCCACAACACACCGGTGGTTGGATGAAACGCCAATCCCAAGGGACTCCTGATCCCTAGGGCCCATATTTCAGGTAATGCACCGGGAAGGTGCTCAAAAGGGTTCCCGGGAGCTGCGTTCCCTTCCTTATCCAGGCGAAGAATCTTGCCTATCGAGCTATTCAGGTTTTGGGCCATATAACGTGAATCGTCACGGTTCCGCTCACCGGTAGTCACCATTAAATAACCATTATCATCAAAAACCAAGCGTCCACCGTAAACAGCATTGCCTGCTGTGTGGTGCGATACTTGATAAATTTCCTCCACATTGATCAACCGGTTCTCTTCAAGTGCCAAATTTGCTTTGCATATGGTCAAACGGTTGGAAGGCCCCACTCCTTTCGAATAGGAAAAGTAAATGAGGTGATTAATCGAAAAATCCGGATCTAACGCGATATCAAAAAAGCCTGCATTCGATGAAGATCTGCCCGGGTTAAGCTCGCGCACGTCGAAAAACACATCTTCAGGCAACCCCTTAATCGGTTCCCTTAAGGCAATACCGCTCAATCCGAAATGCAATATCCGCAAATTCCCATCTTTTTGCGCTATCAATATGTCGTTATCCGAAATGAATTTCAAACTCCAGGGCTTATATAAGGTAGCGTCCTCAAGCAGTAAGGTGGTTTCAACAGGTGTGGTTGTTTCTATGCCCGCAATACGGGTTTGGCCCACAAATGCCGGCTGGAAACCGGCCCCGTTGCCCGGCAATGTTTCAACGGGACCTTTCGCTGTCGGCTGTTCTTCACCACGACCTTCATCGACTTCAGGTACGCTTTTTTCGCATGCCGAGGTCAGCAACATAATGAAAACAAGCGTAATATTTCCCCATTTTACGAGTGGATTACAGAATGCTCGGAGGACTGTATTTTGCATTAACCTTTCCATCGCCATTTGCTATTTTGTTTTTTCTTCCATTGATTGACAAGCAAATCTAAATGATCGGCGCCTTGCTTCGTAGCAATCACGGCCAAGAAAAAAATAAACGTAGCTTTAATCCTACATATTTCTACAGCCCATCTACTATGCCCCGAACGAGGAGGCAGTCGGAATGGCATTAAAAGATTTGTCGGACAAAGACACCACAAGTACCCATATGCGGTAAAATCTATTCGCCCGCGGTTTATACTTCCACGCCGCTTGTGTTTACTTCCTTGCAGAAACGGTTTGCATCCGCCGCATTTGTAATCACTTACGCCGCATAAGGAGTTACTTCTTACTAGCTTGTGTTTACTTCCGAGTAGAAACCGTTTAGTTATTGCCAGAAACTATTTACTTATGCCGCGCCGGTATGCACTTACCACCAAAAGGTATTAACTTCCTACCAGCTTGTGTTTACTTGCTAGTGGAAGTTGTATATTTCTTGCTGGGATCCGTTTCCCTACGCCGTGCCGATAAATACTGGTGACCAAGAAGTGTTTACTTCCTACTATAAACTGGCTACTTCTTACACGGAACCGTTTCACTATAACTTCACCAGTAAACACCGACCACCAGGAAATAATTACATTCTACTGGCTTGTGTTTACTTCCTACCAGCTTGTGTTTACTTCTTACCAACTTGTGTTTACTTCCTAGTAAGAACCGTTTACCAACACCGTGTATATAATTACTTACGTGGGGTAGGTAAACCCCTACCCGACGTATTAAAACGAAAGCGCGGCGGATTGAAATACATCCACCGCGCTTGGGCTTACTTCCGCCGTGGAACGAAATACCTTCCACAAACTTGTAAATACTTGCCGCGTATAAGTGTTTACTTAAACGGCCAAAGCCGGAACCACCTGAGCACAGACAATGCCGCCAGCCCGTGGTAACCTGACACTACGGATATTCGACCAAAACTCAACTCCAATTTTGACATAAGCTCACAAATACCAGCGGACGTTATCAAAATCATATTCTACTCAGGGATATATCATACCCTTTATGGCAAGCAGGAATTTCGAGTATCCCCACCTAAAAACGGTGGAAAAATCCCGCACCACAATGAAAATAATTTTATGAAACAACATGATATGGATAACCAACACAACCCACGCCCATGGTTGTACACGCACAGCAGAAACCAATAAGCCCATTGGAAGGAAACATTGATAAAAGTCAAGCATCATCATTTGCCACGGTCTATCCTGTGGAGCGATTATAGAAATTGGAAGTTGGTTATACTTTTTGAATCGTATACCTACTAGTACAAAATATACAGGAAAAAGGAAGAACAAAACCGGCTCGGAAATGTATACCAACATGATCATCAAAGCAGTTAACTCGATGGTCATGATCAACGCTACCATTCGGCGAAATCGGTGCACGTCTACTTTGCTTGCCAACGTCGTGGTATTGGTCTGAATATCATTGGCTCTGTCCATAAATTGGTGCCACAAGATGCCGCGAAGGCCAAAGGTAAACGCCCAGATTCCGACACTGGCAAACCACACCATCGCGATTGACTGGTCAGTTACAACACTAATTCGGGAAACGACAAAAAGCGTAGGAAACAAATGGGCTCCGGAGGCGTCTGCCAACACACCCAATACACCTCGGCTTTTGAAACGAAACGGTGGTATAGAATACAAGCTAAACGCAACCCAAGCAGATAAATAAAGCACTAATGATAGTTTATCTGGCCACAGAACATAGGAGAAAACACCACCGGCCGTCAAACACAGACCAGGAATCAACCATCGGTACTTTGGAGAGATACGTGCCATGTGGTTCCGCTTACCTATTGCTAAATCCTCTTGGATGTCCGTGATGTCATTTATCACACTGACATATATCGCTCCTATAGCCAGCGCAACTAATAGGAAAATGAAATCGGGAGCAACCTGATAAAGTGGCGTATCTGACAACATACTTGTCGCGTAAGCAACAGCCAATATTCCCGCAAGCTTGTAATCCCACCAATCGTAGGCCCGGACCGAGCGGAATAGAATATTTAACTTCCTCATCTCGTTACATACGTTATTTGCTTCACTTGTGCGAACGTAACGAGTCTACTAATGACCGATATCGATTATTAAAAGCATACCATGCCAGTCTATAAGTAGCAGATAAGGTATGCTTTGTATCGATGGAAAAAGACTGCTTGAACAATTTCCAAGCACCAGCTAGATTTCGCTCTCTTACCACCACATGCTTGGCCATTTCCACCAATCCTCCCATATACCGCTTTTGTAGCATGTCCATTTCCTCAGTAGTTAACCTCGCACCGTATATATTCATAATTTCCCTCGTATCCTCAACAAGTAGAAGTTTGACTATCTCGTTACGCTTACGACCATCGTAAATATTTTTCCCATCAATGCCTTTATGCCACAATTTCTCCAAGGTAAAGGCCGCCCTACATGACCTAGACAAGATCATATCTAAGTAAAGGCACCAATCATCACCGATATTAAGTTTTTTATTCCAACCAGAAACTATAGCCGATCTACGCATAACCAGAGAAGAGGAGGGAGATGGACATGCTTGCAGGTATAAATCTCGCAACTCCTTGCTATCCAACACAATCCATGGAGAAGAACTCCGTTTGATATAGGGCTGTAAAAAGGGGTCTTTACTAAAAAAATCTGTCCACTCACCGTCCGGAGTTGCTTGGAACCAATTTGCAAAAACAAAATCAAAATCATTGTTTTCCAGCACGCTTACACATTTCTCCAAAAATTCAGGTTCCCAATGATCATCCGAATCCAATGAAGCAAGTAGTGTTCCTTTAGCCCGTGCGAACCCTGAGTTACGAGCTGCCGCTTGCCCCTGGTTCTCCTGATAAATATATTCCAGGCCTTCCATCTGGCGTATCAACTCCCGGGTGTCATCAGTTGATCCATCATCAACTACAACTAATTGAACATTGCGGTAAGTCTGCGACCGTACACTTTCAATAGCTTTAACAACCGAATCCTGTCTGTTATACGTCGGAATAATGACCGTAACCAATGGTTCCATCAACATTAGATTTATATGAAAGTTAGTAAATCGTCTACAAAATTCTTTTCAGGAAACTTTGGAAGCACAGAGGCGATATGATTTGATGCATTAGCACCTAACGTCTCCCAGTACTCGCGGCGTATCCAAGCTCGCTCCAACGTTGTATCAATCGAATCTTCGTTAGGTTGTGCAATAAATCCATTGACCCCGTCTGCTAAAAGTTCAGCGTTCCCTCCCGCATCTGTTGCGATTGTTGGCCGGCCCGCTATCATGGCTTCCACGATGGTCAGCGGTAACCCTTCACTTCGAGACGGAAGAATGAGCGCGTGATGGTGTTTCCAAACCTCCTCCATATCTTGTATCTGTCCCAAGAAAGAGACATTAGTCAATTCTAAAAAATCAGCCATCTCTTTCAATCCAACCTCATCACGTCCACTTCCAACAAATGACACATGCAGCCGCCTTTCTTTCCATTTGGGTCTGCTAAGCACCCTGAGTAACATATCCTGTCCCTTATCCAGCACAAACAACCTGCCTATACAACACAACTTCCATCCCGTCGCATGACTAGCTGGAAAGGGAATTTTCTTCGAAACTTTTATCGGATTAAAAATAACTTCTCCGTGTGGCAGTCGCAATCCAAATTGCTCTTCTGTGAGCCTTTTATTATGGGCCGAGACAAAATAGCAAGCGCGCGCGTGTTGAAATACCTGTCGCATAGTCGCCCGATCGCCGGGTTCCGGCCAGTAAAAATCAACTGCTTTATGACACACAATGACATAAGGTATGTTATAAACATGACAAACATAACCATAGCCCAGTCCGTCAAAATTAATTGCTTGAGAAATAATGACTAATCTTGGGCGTAGGTTTTTTATCTCTGCCTCAAAATTTTCAACATCATTGCCATGCAAGAACCAAGGCCGCTCTTTATTGCTCCCTGAGCCACGAACACTCTTATTATTAGAAAAAGCAGCACCGAACTGACGGAATATGCCCTTCTTCCGACGCTCGTCGGGTAGCAATGACTTCAATAGGACGCCCTTTTCATTCAAAAGATCGAATTGATATTGTCCTCCTGGAATTTTCTTCTTAAACACCGTGACTTGAAGTCCCTTCGATTGAATAAACCCGATGCTTCGAAACCACAGTTCCTCACTCCCCCCCCAACTATCTTCACAAGTGGATACGATGGCAATCATATCATTAGCCGACTGAGCGTTAAATTTCGTTCTCATTTAATAAGACGTCATTTTGAAAAATCGAGGTAAAAACTCCCTCCTTTAGGCTTAATTCCTGACAGGTGCCTTCTTGAACAATTTCACCATTGGATAGCACATAAATATAATCCGCATGCTTAACTGTCGAATAGCGGTGACTAATAACCAATGCACCCCGATTTCCCAAGTTTGCTTTTAAAGAATCGAAAAGGTCATGTTCAGACCGGGCGTCCAATGCACTCGTTGCCTCATCCAGTATAAAGAATTGTGCCGGACTGTAAAATGCCCTCGCTGTTGCCAATTTTTGCCACTGACCGATACTGATCTCACGCCCTCCTTCGAACACTCGTCCCATCATGGTATCGTACTTACTTCCAAACTGTTCAATAAATTGATGTGCTCCGGCTTGTTCTGCAGCGTACATGATGTCCGCCTCGTCATGCCGTTGCCGCTCTACATCGCCAAGGGATATGTTCTCTGCGACCGTAACATTATACTTGTAAAAATCTTGAAATACGATACCAATCCGCTTCCTGTATTCTTCCAATTTGAAATTAACGATATCCACTCCGTTCAGCCTAACAGACCCCAAGTCGGGATCATATAACCTGGCGAGCAATTTAATCAACGTAGATTTCCCGGAGCCGTTCAGCCCTACCAAGGCAACCACTTTGCCTTGAGGTATAATCAGGGAAATATTGTTTAAGACAACCTCCTCGCCATGGGGATATCGGAAAGTAAGGTTTTTTACCGATAGGCTTCCGCTGCCGTTATCGACATGCGGTATCGGTAGTGGATGTCCAGCTTCAGGCAACACGCTTTTCAAATCGAATAGATCAAAGATATATTTCACATAAATATTATTCGAATAAACAGTGGTGATACTTCCCATCAACCCCTGGAGATATCCAAAAAACATCGGAAACATTAACAAGAAAATAGTAATATCACCAGGGGTAACACGCCCCTCAATCGCACCCATTGCGATGAAATAAATACAAACGAAGAAACTCAAGCTGATTAACGAACCCAAACCCGCTTCGGAAAATGTACTCTGTAAACTTATACGTAATCGTTCAGCGACGAGTCTCGTCCGGATTCGAAAGTATTTCTCTTTGAAATAACTTCCCAAACTATAACTTCTAATTTCTTTTGCAGAGACCTCCGAAGTGATGAGCTGCCCGAAATATGAAGCTTGACGTTCAAGTGGCGTGTTCCTTACCCGTAATGCGTTTTGTTTCTCAGAGAAATAAATCCGAACGGCTAGCATCGGAAGGATAAATGCAAGTAGTGCGGGCAATAACCGCCAGTCGATAGTAATGATGATCATCGCCGTAGCTGAGATTTTAAGCACCCCGCTAACCACATTGATTAAACCCATAATGATTGCGTTGGGACGGCTGCCCCCTGCCTCTTTGGCCAACTTTAGGGTGTTGAAATATTCAGGGTTTTCGTAGTATGCCATGTCTAGACCCACAGTATGATGATGGATCCGATCATCTATTTTCTCAGAAATTATGGTAGATTGCAGGTCGGAAAAATAGCTGGAAAATGAATTGATGATACCATGGAGTACCGATGCGCTCCCAGCAAGGATCACTTGTTCAACGATGCGTTTCCTATATTCCAGTGGCTCCAATTCGAAATCAGAAACCACATCAACTAACATTTTTAGCGCATACAACGAAACAAACAATAATGCCGTCTCAGCAACGACCAACAAGATAACCAATACCGTCTTACGGGGTTCAATGGACCACACTAATCGAAGTGTACGACCGAACCGCAAGTCGGAAATACGAGCGTAATAATATGAGAGTTTGCTTCGAACCATTCTCCAAAATACAAGACTGACGATTATGACACCTATTCTAAAAATGAAACAGCAGGTAAAACACGGTCATATAACCAGCGACAATGCAAATGTTATGATAATATCGTATATATATATGAAGATGTCGGGCAGATTTTTAGTTTTGTAGCGCATATGCGACAATCATAATTCGTGGAAGAATGTCTAGTAGAATTGCTCACTTAATTCTCGGATACCGTTATCCGACACAACTAACGCGGTTAGTTCGTCAACTATGCCACCCTAATGCCACTGTTTTCATTCATATAGACAGCAAAGCATCGCTAAAAGATTTTGACTCCTTGACCGGAAATATGGGAAACATAAACTTCTTATCCCGACGTCGGAGCATAATCTGGGGCGGGTATAGCATGGTGCAAACTACCATTGACGCATTTAATGAAATTATAGCCTATCATCGAGACTTCGATTTCATCAACTTGTTAAGTGAATCCGACTACCCGCTAAGAAACGCCACAACCATCCATTCCTACCTGTCTGCAAACTTAGGAAAGTCTTTCATGGACATGCGTTTTGACGATTCCCCCTGGTGGCAGGAAGCGCAACAGAAAATTAGAAAATATCACTTCGTGGATTATCGACTTCCTGGTAAATACTTGGCAGAACGAATCGTCAACGCGATAACTACTCAACGAAAATTACCCCTTGATATGGCCTTTACAGGGTATTCCCAGTGGATGACATTATCAATAGAACATGTCAAATACATCCTTTCATTTGTTAATAAAAACCCGAAAGCCATTCAGTTTTTCAAACATACTTGGGGACCGGATGAGTTTTTCTTCCAAACGATACTGTATAATTCCCATTTTCGAGAAGAGATTATCAATGAGAACCTAAGGTATATTAAATGGGGCGAAGGCAAACATAACCCTGAAATTTTGACACGAGAGGATTATGCTACATTAGTCAATTCCGGAAAGTTATACGCCAGGAAATTTGATATGGATAGCGACGTGTTAGATTTAATCGATGATTGCCTGTTACAAGACAAATCGTAACATCATACCTTCTCATTTTGGAAAAGGGCAGGTACCGTTTTAAACAAAATCTTCAAATCCATCCAAAAGGAAAAGTGACTGGCATAATCGTTATCCAACTGCCTCCGTTCCTCATCAGACATCTCACTTCTACCCCGCTTGGTCACCTGCCACAACCCCGTAATACCCGCAGGCCCCAAAAACCGCTGGGACCATTCGTCGGATGTCAGCTGCTGTGCTTCATAAAGCGGCAATGGCCGGTTTCCCACCAGCGACATATCACCTTTCAATACATTCACTAACTGTGGTAACTCGTCCAAACTCGTATTACGCAAAAACGAACCGAGCGGGGTTATTCTCGGATCATTCTTGATTTTAACGAAAGCAGAAGAACCGCCGTTCACAGCGTATTGATTATGTGCCGAAAGTTTAGCGAGTTCTTTATCGGCATTCTCCTTCATGGAGCGGAATTTATAGAAATTGAAAATTTTATAACCCGTCCCCGCACGTTCACTTTTGTAAATAACAGGCCCTTTAGAGTCTATTTTTATCAAGATAGCAATGAGAATCAATACAGGCGATAGCAGCAACAACATCACCCCCGACACCAGGATATCGAATACGCGCTTCGTACGCGGTAAAGCATACCGGTCCCCCCCAATATCGTCCCATTGGGGCAACTGGACGTGCTTATTACAGGTAAGCTTAAATTTGATGAGAAACTTAAGCCGTTCTTCAATATTCGTAACATTAAAAGGATAGCAATAAATATCACTCACATCGCGTGCAAACGTCTCGTTCAGCGATGAGCGGTTATTTTTGAAGCCCAGCAAGATAATGCTGACGGAGCGGTATGCCGGATTAGACTTTATGCGCTTAATAAAGGAGTATAAGGCACCGAATTCGTCTCCCACCTCCATGATAAGGAAATCAGGTACCGTTAAAATAGATTGTCGTTCGATGTGTTTTTCGATATCCGGCAACTGCTCGAACCGGACTACATCAATCCGATCATTGAGTTTCTCATCCAATTCATCGACGAATTTTGTTCCGAGATAGGCAATCGATATGGTTAGAAATTTAGACGCCGGTTTAACTTCAGTTAATAAACCCATAGGTGGAGGCATTAAATATATTTCCAATAGCAGTTTTCAACGTCCGTGGGTCAAAGGGCTTATGCAAGCAATGGCTTATCGGATACGGTAAATTATCCAACTCTTGCCGTATACTCTCCGACGCCGATAATACAATCACCGGTATCTCGCTATACAATCCGCTTACCTTCAATAACTTCAAGAAGGTGCCCCCATCCATCTGTGGCATCATCCAATCCATGATGATTAAATCAGGAATATCCTGCCTCTCCATCCATACAAAAGCCTCAAAACCGTTGGCAGCCGAGCGCACATCAAATTCTTTCGACAGAATAAAATGGAGTAATCGGTGTATGGTGGGTTCGTCTTCTACGAGGAGTATTTTTTTCTTCATGCTGTTAACTGAATTCACCTGATAAATTCAAGAACAAATCTCCAAGTTTTCGGAAGAAAACAGGCAGAAAACCGCACAATAAACTGCGTTTGTAGCGAATCCACTACAACGTGAGGAAGAGGTAAAAAAACAAAAAGCCGATAACACATTTGTACCATGCGTTATCGGCCAAACAATGCTGAAAATGCCCTTACAACCGCTTCACCCGGATATTCCGGAAATGTACTTCCGAACCATGGCCGAGGAAACCGATATGACCAGACGTACGTTTCAGTCCCGGATGTTCTTTATGATCCAACGTTCCGTTCTTGGACGCTTCTGCCAAATCGCCATCCACGATCACTGTCCCATTCAGCGTCACCTTGATTTTGTTACCCTTAATCCAGATTTCCTCCGTATTCCACTCACCCATTGGCTTCAGGAAGCCACGCTTTGCCGGAATAACCCCGTAAACCGAACCATGGTACTGGTACTTCGCTAGGTTCTTGTACATATCCGCGCCATTGTCGAGCACTTGTATTTCCATACCATTATACGCGGCATCGCCCTCCATCGGAGCCCGAATGCCAATGCCATTGTTCGCACCGGGCGTCAACCGGAATTCAAACCGATAAACAAAATCATCAAACTCTTCCTTGGTGTAGAGGTTGCCCCCCGACCCTTCTGTTGGATAGATGGCTAACGTGCCTTCGTCGCTCACTTGGTATGCCGTGGTGTTACCGGTCCATGAATCCAAATTACTCCCGTCAAACAACACCTCGAAACCTTCCGCTTTTTCTGCTGCGCTAAGCGTAAACGTTTCGCGGCGAGGAAGTTCCTTTACATAAATATCCCGATAGAGCACATGCGTTCCATGGGCCTGCAACTCAAGCTGTTCTGTCGGGAAAATGGGCAAGTTTCTATCCCAATAATTCTCCAGTACGACACTATCGGTCACCAATTCACCATTGAGGTATACCGTTACCCGGTCGCCCACCATGGTAATCCGGAACGTATTCCATTCCCCAAGTGCATTATCGGCAACCTTAAGGGGTTTACTTTCATGTTTTTGGTTGTTATACAATCCGCCCGACCCCACTTGCGCACCCACATTCACCCGTGAAGTATCCCATATTTGTACCTGTGGTGTGCCGCGCAGATAAATGCCAGCATCTCCCTCCTTTCCTTCTTTATCGAGTTTCCAGTCAACCAGCATTTCGAAATCACCATACTGCTTCACCGTAGTAATGTTATCACCATGACCATTGAAATGCAATACGCCGTCTTTCGCGTACCAGCCTTCACGCATTACTTCGTCAGCTTTCACTTGCTCAGCCGCAAGTGTCTTGGCGTCCATCTCAGCGCGCTTTATCGGATTCGCTACAAGCCCTTTCCATCCATCTAAGTTGTGGCCATTGAATAACGACACATAGCCCGGACCTTTGGGCAATCCGTCGATGTGCTTCTGAATAGCCTCGCGTTGGTAGTTGCTCTCGCTTCCAGACAAACGCGCGATTGCTTTATTCAGTAATCGAGTAACCTCCGCACCGTAATACTGCTTGTTTTCCAATGCAATATTTATTACCGCATTCGTTGCGGTGGCGCCCAGTTCTTCATCATCCATAAACTGCCCGGCAAACAGCAGGGCCTGGTAGGTCTCCTGACCTTGTAACGCCTGTAATACCGCCTTACGTTGATCGCCCGTTTGGGCAACCTCAAATGCATCACGTAGATACAGCACTTTTTGTTCGGCCGGTACGTCGGCTATTCCGATAACACGAACCAGCCCGCCGATTACTTCCGCCAGTTGGTTTGTGTCCATTACTTTTTTACGGCTCAATTCGACCAGCTTCGGCAATACGCCTTCGTCCGTCCAACCCGACAGTGCTGAGGTGGCCGCGCGACGCAATGTGGGATTGTCTCCATCGGCATAATCCGAAACGATGGCTAAAGCACTCGGACCACCGATTCCAGCTAGAATGGGAAAAAAATGAGGTTGCGAGTTGACGCTAGCATCCTGAAGGCTGGCAATGACTTGCTGTATTTGGTCATCAGCATCTGCGCTTCTGTCTACGGCCACAACAACCGCGTTTTGGACATGTCCGATATAACGTTCGTCTGCTTTAACGAGTAAACCCAACAAATCGTCCAGATCGTCAGGACGAGCAATTTTCGGCAAGGCTGCATAAGCGGCCGCCTTGGCTTCGTCAGATGCATCACCATTGATAATATCCAGCATTACTGGTATATGTTCACCTGCACCACGTCGGCCCAGCACATCAATCAGCAAAATTCGCACGTCGTCGTCTTTCGTTGCCGCAAGTGCCGAAGCGACGGTTTGCGTAAGCTGTGTATGTTTCGATATAAGCAATACATCCTTGATAGCAGCCCTCGTTTTGTCGTCATTGTTCTCCAAAAGCGGGATCAATTCCTTCGCCGCTGCATCACCATCCAATTGATGGATAGCCCTCACCCCTGCTATACGCACAGCGGGTGACGCTGAATGGAGCGCTTTTCGGACGGCTGGTAAAGCAACCGTTTGCTGCTGATTTCCCAAATACCGAAGGATGTCCACTTGTGCTTGTTCGTCGCCCTTGGCGGCATTACGAACCAACTTGGCTGATGTCCGGTCATTGAGATAAGGCGTCAAGAGGCCTAGTGTTGCATTCCGGTACACGGAATTATCATTTCTGACCTCCCTTAACAGCTTATTTGTCTGTTTCTCGCCGTTGATTTTCGTCAGCAGTTCCAGCGCTGCGAAATGGCTATGGACTTGACTAGCCGTATGGGTATTCTTGAATAATCGTGTTGCCAGTTTGCTAGCAACCTTTGCTTCGCCCGAATCGGCAAGCCGATGCAGATAGTTGATATAAGCCGCCATCGCGTCCGTGGGCTCGTGTACATAGTCCGCTGCCCTTGCAGCATCCTCCAAAACCGATCCGGACGCCGTTCCGGCGATGCGCGAAAGTGCATACCATACCACCTTTTGCAAATTCACATCGGTGGCCTGTGCTTTCGCTAAAATAGGCTGTTCAGCAGGTGCATAAGCCATGAACCCAAGTGCGTTGATAATGTTTATCTCCGCCACTCCGGTCGCTTGTGGCAACGCTTTCAGCAACGCCGTCCCCGCCGCTTCCGTAGCGATACGGGCAAGCGCACGTGCCGCCTTTTCACTCAAATAAGTATCGGTAAGATAGCCGCTAAGGGCATCCACCGCCGTATCGTCCCCGGCATTTTGCAGCAGCTGGATGACGAATCCTTTATTGTCTTTGTTATCAAGGGTGGCCAACGCTGCGGCAGCTCCTTGTATAAATGTTGTCCGTTGCTGATTTTTACCCGGTAACAACACGTGATAACTATAGCTGTTTGTTGCGTACTCAATCCCCGCATTGTCCCCTTGTCCTGGGGGGGTCAACTGGGAAAGCAAAGCCGAAATATCCGAAGCTGTGAACCGCTCCAACTGTCCCATCGCATCGTTAAGCCGTTGCGATGTCTCTGACGGCTGCAAGGCCAATATATCGGCTATCTTGGTGGTCGTTGTACGGGTGTCGCCTTGTTGGGCGTATAGGGGTGCTTGCAATATAAATAGCGCTAAAAGCGCAACTATGGACCTTATCATGGATCTATCTTTTATAAGTTTATAAAGACCAAGGACCCCGCATGGGTTGGTCAAGTAATCTGTTCGCCGCTTCGTCATCAATGAATACTTGCTTCCCGGAATCGAACTTAAGCGACCTTCCTAGCCGCAGCGCCGTTAATCCCATATTCACAATGGTACATGACCGAAAGCCGTTCTCTTCATTAAGCGCGAACTTTTGGCGCGTTTTCACCGCTTCCACAAAATCGGTCATCTGCGGCTCGGGGTCCGGAAACGACGCCAGTTTTCGTTCCATGTCCGGGATGTCCGACTTGAATCCTCTATATAATTTCCCTTTCGGCCCTTCGATATAAGGCATCCCTACATCTTTACCTTCACCGTCGAGAACAATCTGGCAGCCATCGGCATACGTAAACGTAATCCTACGCCATGTGCCTACAGCATCGCTATGTTGTTGCGGCGCATCTACCTCCACGGTGATTGGGCTCTCCCCGTCTTTATTCAGGAAATACTGAACCGGGTCGATGTAGTGTTGCCCCATATCACCCAATCCACCACCATCATAATCCCAATACCCACGGAATGTGGTATGTACGCGATGTTCATTATACGGCTTGTAAGGAGCCGGTCCCAGCCACATGTCGTAATCCAACTCCTTCGGGACTTCCTGTACGGGCAAATTCTCGCGGCCCACCCAAAAGAACTTCCAATCGAATCCTGTATGTTTGCTGATTGTTACCTTCAACGGCCACCCCAGCATCCCTGAATCAACCAGCTTCTTAATCCGTTTCACAGGCACGTTCATCCCGTAAAAATTAGCATCAAAACGGAACCAGGTGTTCAAACGGAAAATGTTTCCCCGTTGCTTGATCGCCTCTACCACTTTCTTGCCTTCTCCGATGGTACGGGTCATCGGCTTTTCGCACCAGATATCCTTGCCCATACGTGCCGCTTCAGCGGCCATAAGGCCGTGCCAATGCGGTGGTGTCGCAATATGTACGATATCGACCTCCGGAAGTTGGATCAACTCACGGAAATCCGCTAACTGCTTTACCCCACTGTCGCCCAACTGCTTCATGGCCAATGCCAAGTGGCGCGTATCCACATCGCATATCGCTACCGTTTTGGTACCCGCATAGCCGAAATGCCCCCGCCCCATGCCACCTACCCCGATGACGCCTTTCGTAAGGTGGTCACTCGGGGCTAAATAGCCCTGGCCACCTAAAACAAAACGGGGGACAATGCTGAATGCCGCTGCCCCCACTAATGATTTCTTAATAAACTCCCGACGGGACGTGTTTTTTTTCTTCATGATTATTCTGATTTCCAAATCGGTTCCGAAGTCACAAATTTATTATTTCCTTAATCAACACCAAAACTTTTTGAATTTTTTTCAAGAAGATTAGAAATATCTGCAAATATGTAACAAAACTGTATCGAAGTTCGCTAATTATGCTTATTTTTGGTTACTAATTTAAAACGGAATGTCCCCGCTGTTTTCATTAAATAATCTAGCGCGCAAATCGCGCATTGAGCGAAAAAACCACGGTTTTAAGTTAAAGCTGGTGAAGGCCTTGGTTGCATCAAACGGGATGACCAATGCCAGCATTTGCAGGCACCTCAATCTCAGCGCCCCGAAAACCCTCGAACTCATCAACGGCTTAGCAGATGCCGGAATATTGGAACAAAAGGAGAAAGGAAGCTCCATAGGCGGCAGAAAGCCGATCCTGAACAAGTTGAAAAGCAACACATTCTTCGTGTTATGTGTAGAAGTTGAACTTTTCAAGGTCAAAATGACCATCGTTGATAATACGAATCTGTTTATCCACACCGCCTCCTCGCCGTTCCTATTAACAAAAGACTGGTCCGCAGCTGACCAACTCAAGGAACGGATCGCCGACTTTATGGCCGCTTCAGGTATGAATTGGAGCTCCATATTAGCCATAGGCATCAGCATGCCCGGACTCATCAATAAAACGGATGGCCGCAACCACACCTACATGGCCAACAAATGGGAAGAACAGCCACTACAGGATTTTATGGCGACAGCTTTTGGAAAACCCGTATTCATCATCAACGATGTAAAAAGTGCCGCCATTGCCGAATTGAAATTTGGCTTGGCCGAAGGCCGGAAAGATGTATTGGTTATCCTGATGGATTGGGGTATCGGGTTGGGGATCATCATGGATGGCAAACTAAGGGATGGCGCGGCGGGGTTTTCGGGGGAAATGGGGCACATGCCTTTTGTCGATGAGGGCATCTTGTGCTATTGTGGAAAAAAGGGCTGCCTGGAAACGGTGGCCTCCGGTGTCGCATTGGCAAAAATGGCCAAGGAAGGAATCCAATCGGGCGAAGATTCGCTCCTCAACGATCTTTCGGAGCGTGAAATTGAAAACATCGAACCACAGTTGGTCATCGATGCCGCAAACCGGGGCGACCAATATGCCATCAATATTCTATCCACTACAGGCGAAAAACTAGGAAAAGGCATCGCCACGCTGGTACAGCTATTCAACCCGGAGTTGATCATTTTGGGGGGTAAAATCGCAGCCGCAAATGAATACATCACGATTCCGATCCAACAGGCCATCAACACCTATTGTATGACACAACTAAAGGATATCGTTACCGTAGAACGCTCCCGATTAGGATCTGATGCCGGCGCCAAAGGCATTGCCCACGTCACCTTCGAGCGCTATTTCGACGGCCTCATCGCACATACAAATGTTCATAGAGGCTAGCCGATGGGAAGCACGACAATTATATCAACCTGGATAAATGAACCGCAATGGACCGACGGCCGGTCAATTGCACAGGGCTCCCGCTGCGCTCCGTACCCGAGCTTATGGCTAATTGACCCGGAGCGGGCCAACGATATACTTATCGATCGGCACAATGTAACATTGGGTAAGGATGAATTGGCCCGCGCAGCCCGATTCCATCAGCCTCGCCATCAAACCCGTTACAAAATGGCCCACACATTGCTGAGGATTTTGCTTGCGGATATCACCCACTCAAAGCCTTCAAGCCTCCAATTTATTGCCGGGCACCACAACAAGCCGAAGTTACTGAATGAACAAGCCCCTTCGATTGCCTTTAATCTTTCCTACACCGAAAACAAATTGATGATCGTGATCGCCGATGGGGCCGATGTGGGCGTTGATATCGAATGGTTGCACCGGCCCATTGCCATTGATGACATGTTGGAGGCATGTTTTTCAAGCAACGAAATCGACTATATTAATTCGAAACAACACGGCGTGCGTAATCGATTTTTTACCTTATGGACCCGGAAAGAAGCCATACTGAAGTTGACCGGTGAGGGTATTGGCGAGCATCTCCCTTTATTCGAAGTCCTTGATGGCACCTGCATAACGAAGAAGGAAATTATCGGTGGTAACCCGCCGGATAGGATTCACCTTTATTCGTTTGCTATTGACGATGGATACATAGCCTGCTACGCGGCATCCGAACCATTGGATAAGGTACCGGTCTACCTTATATGAAACATTCCCCTTACGCAGGCGATTGTTTACGGCTTGACCGTTCCCAGACAGCGCTTTGGCCGCCACCTAAATGCCTGATGATACCAGCCATTACCGCATAATTCATTACGCAAAAGTAGTAGGGAATAAACAACACCTTCACGCGCAATGCCCTTCGTTCAAGCAACAACCCCACAACAGCACATAAATAGAACGCTAATTGCCCATAAAACAATAGGGAGTACAGTCCGCCGGCACCACGGCCATACAAGAGCGCATTGAGCATAAAAACGACCACAAGCAATATCGGTGTCACCGTCCAACGCAATACCCGGTGGCTGACATATTGGAACGCCAATACCGGATCGAAAAAAGGATTCGGTGCGTGCCGTAAACGCAGAATGGACTGAATACCACCCGCAGCGATACGGATTTTCCGCTTCAGCTCTTCTTCAACGTTCTCAGACGCCATTTCAATCGCATAAGCCTTGGGTTCATAAACCACCCGGTATCCCCGCTCAGCAATACGCATGGAAATCATAAAATCATCCAAAACGGTATCGGCCGGAACAGGCTCATACAAGTCGCTTCGTATGCTGAATAGTTCACCGGCACTTCCCACCACGGTATGCAGCGCTGAGTCCCAACGCTTTAAAGCCGATTCGTACTTCCAGTAAAACCCTTCACCAGCGGCGCTGGCATCCGCCTTCGTGTCCGCGTATACCCTTTTCTCGCCAGCCACCGCACCGACTCCCGGGTCTTGATAAAGCTTGCAGAGTTCCAGCAAAGCGGTATCATTCAATAATGTGTTCGCGTCTGTAAAAATGACAATATCAGTGGTGACCTGCTGCATCGCCCTGTGCACGGCCGCAATCTTTCCGCCACGACCATCGATATGCAGCAATTTGATCTGCGGAAACCGCCTCACAATGGCCGGCGTCGCATCCGTAGAACCGTCGGTAACAAAACAGTACTCGATTTTCCCACTTGGATATTGTAATGCTAGCGTATTGTGGATTTTCTCTTCAATAACGGACGCTTCATTATATGCGGCTACAATAATGGTACACGATGGCAATCGTGCGCTGTCGCCGGCCAAAAGTATTTCCTGTGCAGGCGCAATCAGCTGTTTCAACCGCGAAAGTATGTACAGCACCATGCCATAACCGATATAGGTATAGCCAATGATAAACAGACTAATCCAAAAGAAAATTTCCATCGACACCGCTTTATGAATAACAGCGCGAAAGTATCAATTTATCCGGTGCGACGGTGCTATTTGAGGCTCGCTACCCGTTTAAAAATGTAAACCGTGGCTTTTTTCCGACAAAAACACACGCCAGGCGATGCGGTCCATCTCAAAGGTAAGGTCCCCTTCGTTCAATTTGCCGACGGGTATCCAGCGAAACACCTGGTCAATGGGGTTACCCACCTCAAAATCGAATGCTTTCTCACTGAAACGGCAATTGAATGGGGTTTTATTCTTGACGAGGTAATACACGGCAAGGACTTGGCTGTCGTTAAACGCCGATTTTATAAACACATCCGTGGTATGAATGTGCCGCAAAATATCAATCTCAATATGGCACTCTTCTTTAAACTCCCGCATAAGTCCATCCGCGAGCCCCTCACCATATTCCAACCCACCGCCCGGAAACTTGCTAAATTCCATACCATATTCACGTTCGTCACTGATCAGTACCTCCCGGCTCTCATTCACCAAGATGCCATATACGCGTATATTGAAAAGACCATTCATCATCATTACTCAAAACTACAGTTTAATTGTGATTCTTGTCATATTTTAAATATAATCGAATGGTTAAAAAAACATTTCCATCCCATTTGCCTATCTTTGCATAGACTATGCAATTGACACAACAAATACCTGAAGGATCGCGGAAAGAGGTAATGGCTTACTTGGAGCCGTTCATGCTTCATGACATGAGTGAGTACCTGAAGCCCGTAGAACAAATGTGGCAACCCGCAGACCTGCTTCCCGATTCTTCGCGCGATACGTTTTTCGAAGAAGTAAGGGATTTACAGGAAAGTGCCCGGGAGCTATCCTATGATTTGGTAGCCGTACTGATCGGCGACACCATTACCGAAGAAGCCCTGCCCACCTACGAGTCATGGCTCACCATGGTCGAAGATGTCAACAAAAACGAACAAGGTGGGTGGATGAAATGGGTGCGTGCATGGACCGCTGAAGAAAACCGGCATGGCGATTTGCTTAACAAATACCTATACCTCTCCGGACGCGTAAACATGCGGGAGATGGAAATTTCCACCCAATACCTGTTGCAGGATGGTATTGAAATCGGCACCGGCAACGACCCGTACCGCAATTTTATCTATACCTCTTTCCAGGAATTGGCCACCAACGTATCGCACCGGCGGGTAGCAGCCTTTTCGAAAAAGGATGGTGATAAGCTTTTGGCAAAGATGTGCGGTGTGATTGCTGCTGACGAAGCTCGCCATGCGAAAGCCTACATGTCGTTCATTTCCAAAGCAATCGAAGTAGACCCCAGCGAAGTTATGCTGGCATTTGAAGACATGATGAGAAAAAAAATTGTCATGCCTGCCCATATGTTACGCGAATCGGGCGAGCCGCAAGGGGAAGCCTTCACCCATTTCTCAGACGCTGCCCAACGACTCGGCGTATATACCGCCATCGATTATGTCGACATTCTCAAAGAGTTGCTCCGCGAATGGAAGGTCGAGTCGGTCAAGGAATTAAATGAAGCCGGTGAGCGTGCCCGCGACTACCTTGTGCGTCTGCCCGACCGCTTGCTACGTCTCGCCGACAGGATGAAGATCCCTGAAAAAAGCTATAGCTTTAAGTGGATACATGCGAGGTAGGGTTCCGATTTTCTCAATGGCTAACCAATTTGCTCAGCTTGAGGTACCCCGGGTGCAGTTCATCTGCAACTTGGGTAGAACTGGACGGTTCGATTATGACCACATATTTTTCTTTTAAGTGAGACGCTAATACTTCCTCGATTTCGTAAACGTCATCTACGTCAATCCCGTATTTATCATCGATATGGGATGAAATGCGATGTTTCCAAAAGGTTTGCTCCTTCGCTTGCCGGATAGCCACCGCGGCCGTTAGGCCCACCGACAGGCATTTATAATGGTATTCTTCAAAATCATTTTCTTTATAACCTCCTAGGTTAATAAAGAACAGTTTCCGTTGGTCTTCGGCTTCCAGCACACTGCTTCTTAAACCAATCGAAACGCTATAGTCATCCACTGCGCTCACTTCGCGCCAAGCATCGATATGGATCTCGCCGGCAGCCTCCGGCCAAAAATCGATCATATCCGGCACCAGATCGTTCAACGAGTTTCCTATTCCGAAGAAAACATCGTGTTGTTCGGTGTGTCTGCCCCGGGGCTTGCAGCCAAGCAACAACATGTACAATTTCAAATCAGCCATGTTCAACCATTAGAGGTAAATAAACTTCAGCCATCATGCATCTGGCGCTACCGCCACCATTTCGCTCAATCGTGTCCAACGGCGAATGGATGATGGGATTGAACGATTCCAGCAAGTTTACCTGCTTTGGCCAAAGCGAGCCAAATGCCTGCGATGACATAACAAGGTAATGCTTACCACGGTTATTTTCAACTTGCAGCATGTTACCTGCAAAAGACGTCATTTGCTCATGGCTGATGGTTACAATCGTTTTCCCCGACGCCGTCAACGTATCGGCAACCCGTTTGCGGTCGGCTATGGAAATAGCTCCCTCGTTGAGGACCACATACCTATCGGCCACACACATCATTACATTGGTGTGGTAGATGGCGGTGCCACCGCTATCTGCCGCATCGAAAACAATTGGTGTATACCCCAACCGTCTACAGACGTCCCGCAATAACGCCTCGTCGGTACGGGGTGAGCGGCACGCATACGCCACCCGATTTTCCCGGTCGAGCACAAAGCTACCGGTTCCCTCTAGAAACCGCCCATCGATTTCGTTCGTACTGAGATCAATCTCCTGTTGCACCGAAAACCGGCTTTTTATAGCAGATATTACTGCCCGCTTGCGTTCCAACCGCCTGTTTTCTGCGAACATCGGGTATAACACCATCGAACCATCACCATGGAAAGACACCCAATTGTTTGGAAAGATGCTGTCTGGTGTATGCGGTTCTGGACTGTCCTGCACAACCATTACATCGATATCATGCTGCCGCAACTTTCCCACGATGGCATCAAATTCGTGAAGCGCCTGCTGCTGTATAGCGGCGGCGTTTTGTTCGGGGCGCCGCTGGAAGGCATTATTGCCTGCGGTCTGTGAATTGTAGCCGAATCGTATCGGCCGAATCATCAGTATCGTCATCGTGTTATTTCTCCTCATTACCCCGTGCCGCAAATCAATCTCGTAATAACGGCATACTCATGCAGTGGAACCCACCCCTCGCCCGCGATAATTCCGCAGACGGCATCAGCACCAACGTATCGGCTAAGTCGCCCGCCTTCACCCTACCCGACTCCAGGTCGGCCAACAAATCGTGGACGTCCACGACGTCAAATCCAATTGCCCGGAATGCCTCCGTGGTTTTATCATTGCGGTCATACCCCAATACCACTCCCTCTTGGATAGCAAGCACGTTGCAGCTATCGGTCCATTGCTCACGGGCATCGTATGGGAATTCATTGTTCCCCGACATAATGATGCTGACACCCTCCGGTGCGGAGCCGAGGTCAGTGACACTGATGTCTACCAGCAATGCTTCCAGCGATTGGAAACGCTGCGGATTGGACAAATTCCCTTTTTCAAATTGCAAAATCTCCAAATCATCGGCACGGTGCTGCTGGATACGCAGGGCCCGATGCACAGCATCCGCCTGCGAACCGGCCATGCTTTGAGTCGAAAAATCACCCAGCATGACCCAAACATTCCGTTTTACCTGCGTAAAAACCGTGTCGATATGCATATAATCGCGTTTGTGCGGGATTTTTACGATGGTCGCTTTCTGTACAACATCCTTGTCAAACAAGCGCCGCACCGCTTGTGCAGCCGCCTCACGCGTCGTACGTTCACTCACCCCAATCAATACGTGGTTAGGGCTAACCACCATGACATCCCCCCCTTCCAGTGTCACGCGCTCCATCTCGGCGTCATTGGGCAATAGGAAATGGTGCTGCGTATCGGTGAGCTCGATCACCTTATCGTGATAATTAGCAAAAAGGGGATGGTGATAAAAAATATACTTGGCGATCAACGCCTCCCGTTTGCGGGCTTCCTTCATCGGCTTGTTGAGCAGGATATGGTCATTGATGACAATGCCGATATCCCGGGTAAAGATAAAGTTAGGGATCGGTGGGAAAATCATCTCTCGTTCGTCGGGCGTTCCACTGAAGAACACTCGCGCCAGCGTGGCGGGGGTATACCCCATCAGCTCCCTTTGCACATCGTAACTACAGGCTTCGATAGCGCAGACAGAAGCGACCAACTGGCTTTTGATGGATGTTTCAGCAAGGATATCCGCCAGCAAGACCTGTAATTCGATGACGTGCCGGGAGTTGTAAAAATCCGGATGATCGGGTTTGAAGAAATTGCGATGGTAGCCGGGCGCATCGATTTCTGCCAATCGCCCCTTGATCTTACCTTCATCCAAAAAATATAGCAGTAGTTTGATGTAATAATCATACTCATTCCGACGGATGGTGTCTAAATGCACAATGTCTTCGAACAACCAGTCCTGTGCTTTGGAAGGTACAACCTTGCCGAGGCCGCTATCCGGACTGTGCACCAGCACTTTTCGCAATCGACCGGTTTCGGAAGAGACATTGAAGGTATCGGTGTATCGCTTCATAAGGATTCTTCAAAAAACTGCAAGATACTAAAATTTATATTTTGCCTCTGAAGGGCAAAATGAAATATAACATCAGCGCTATGTCGTATCTCATGAAACCTATGTAATGTGACACAAAACTTATGCAGTATTACATGAGGACTATGCTGCATTACATGATACCTATGTCGTATTACATGATACCTATGTCGTATTACATGATGCCTACGCAGCACTACATGAAACCTATGTCGTATTACATGGAGCCTTTGAAGTACTACATGAAACCTATGTCGTATTATATGAAAGCTATGCGGTACTACATGAAACCTACGTCGTATTACATAAAAGCTATGCGGTACTACATAAAACCTATGTAGTACTACATGAAACCTATGTCGTACTACATGAAACCTATGTCGTACTACATGAAACCTATGTCGTACTACATGAAACCTATGTAGTACTACATGAAACCTATGCTGTACTACATGAAACCTATGTCGTATTACCTAAGCGCTATGTCGTATTACCTCACTGTAAAATATTCTCGATTTCCGTGATAATGCGCGATGCAATCGCCTCCGCACGTTCCGGCGTAGGGCCTTCCGAGTAGATCCGGATAATCGGCTCGGTATTGGATTTGCGTAGGTGCACCCACTCTTCCTCGAAGTCAATTTTGAGTCCGTCGATGGTGCTATGGGGCGTGTCCTTATATTTCTGCTGCATCTTAGCCAGCAGGTCGTCGATATCCAACCCCGGCGTGAGGGTTATTTTATTTTTTGACATGTAGTACTGCGGGTAGCTTACCCGGAGTTCGGATATGCGCTTGCCGCTTTTGGCCAAATGGGTGAGAAAAAGCGCGATGCCAACCAAGGCATCCCGTCCGTAGTGGACTTCCGGCTAGATCACCCCCCCGTTACCCTCACCGCCAATCACAGCCCCTACGTCTTTCATTTTCGTGACTACATTCACTTCGCCCACCGCGGCGGCATGGTATTGCCCACCCCTATCAGCGGTCACGTCACGCAATGCCCTTGTGGAGGAAAGGTTGGATACCGTATTCCCCGGTGTATGCTGCAGAACATAATCGCTAACGGCCACCAAGGTGTATTCTTCACCGAACATCTGGCCATCCTCCATTACAAAACAGAGCCGGTCCACGTCAGGGTCCACCGCTATGCCCAAATCGGCATTTTTTTCGATAACCAACGCCGACAAATCCGTCAGGTTCTCTGCCAGCGGCTCGGGATTATGTGGGAAAATCCCATTCGGATCGCAATGGATTTTATGGATGGTTTCAACTCCCAAAGCGGTCAGTAAAGCAGGAACAAAAATCCCTCCGGTAGAGTTGACCGCATCGACCGCAACCTTAAAGCCGGCCGCGCGTATGGCATCCACATCCACCAAAGGCAACGATAACACCTGGTCGACGTGCTTTTGTAAATAACTATCATCTGTGGTAACCTTACCCAAACCACCCACTTCGGCAAAATCAAAATCCAAGCTCTCAGCAATTTCAAGAACGCTCCTACCCGCCTCATCATCAATAAACTCGCCTTTGGCATTGAGCAGTTTCAACGCATTCCATTGCCCCGGGTTATGGCTTGCCGTAAGGATAATACCACCCGCCGCTTGCTCTCCCGGTACAGCAACCTCCACTGTCGGCGTGGTGGAAAGCCCGAGATCCACTACGTCCATCCCAATGCTCTGCAAGGTTCCGACAACCAGGTTTCGTACCATCTCTCCCGAAACACGGGCATCTCGTCCCACCACCATTTTGTTCGACTTAGACTGCCGTTGGATAAAGCGACCGAATGCCGCCGTGAATTTAACAATGTCGATTGGGGTCAGTGCGTCGCCCGTCCTCCCACCAATGGTTCCTCGTATGCCTGAAATGGATTTGATTAATGTCATGTGAAATATCAAGTTTGAGTGTGTAAAAATAGGAATATTGCAGGAATTTAAAATTTATTTTTACTTTTGTTGCAACTTTGTTTAATTTATATGATCGACCAACTTCTATCGTTCGACCAGGATGCATTCTTGGCGATCAACCAAGGGTTGAGCAATGCATTTTTTGATTGGCTGATGCCGATTTTGCGGAATCGCTACACCTGGGCGCCCCTTTATTTGTTCATTATTATTTTCTGCATCAGGAACTATAAGAAAAACGGCCTATATATCATCGCTTTCCTATTAATCACCTTCGGCATTACCGACCACGTTTCCTCGTCCATTATTAAAAAATCGGTGGAGCGGGTACGCCCCTGCCGGGATGTCGAATTTAAAGATCAGGTGAATGTGCTTGTGCGATGCAGCGGTGGTTATAGTTTCACATCGTCTCACGCGGCAAATCATTTCGCCATTGGCGTGGCATTGATTATGGTCTTTTACCGAAGGTGGAAACACATCCTTTGGCTCGGCCTTTCTTGGGCTGCAATCATTAGTTTTGCGCAGGTTTATGTCGGGGTCCACTATCCACTCGATATTATCGGGGGGGCTTTATTGGGAAGCACAATAGGATACCTCACAGGTCTAGGTTTTAGGTATTTAGTTCCCAACCTAACGCCGGTCAAAAACGAAGCATGAGTCCCATTGTCATTATCGCCACCCTGTTTATCTCGGCATTTGCAAGCGGGATAGCTGTATTTTTCGTTAAACGCGATAACACCAATCTGTTGAAGCTGGTTCTTTCATTCAGTGGTGCCTATCTGTTTTCCATTACTGTGCTTCATCTGATTCCGGAAGTCTACCATACCCACAGCTCACATGACCACACCATCGGTTTATTTGTGTTGTTAGGCTTCCTCCTGCAGCTTGGCCTGGAGCAGCTATCGCATGGGGTGGAGCACGGACACATCCACCATTCGGAAAAGGAACACCACTTATTTCCGTTGGGCATCATGATCAGTCTATGCCTGCACGCAATATTAGAAGGTATGCCGTTGGCCGCTGGCCATCAAAGCGCGTTGACCTTCGGGATTGCATTGCATCATGCCCCCGCGTCGTTTGCACTCGGCAGTTTGCTACTCAACACATCGCTGTCGAGAAAAAAAATCACCCTGTTGTTGGCTCTTTTTGCTATTATGACACCATTGGGATACCTCTTCAGTAAAGCAATCAGCTCGGGCGACATGGGACATATCGAGCAGTATTTCGACCGGATTATGGCTGTTGTGATTGGTATCTTCCTTCATATATCCACGACCATCCTGTTTGAGTCGGGATCAGCAGATCACCACAAATTCAACAAAAAGAAAATGGTTGCTGTTATACTAGGTATTTCCGCGTCGCTCTTGAATTTCGTGTTTGCCCCCCACGCGCATTAATCCACACAGGTAGTGGTCAATTATTGACGCCCGTAGAAACATGGCCGCGTAATTTGTCGAGCAGGTTATTCAGTATCCGACATTCCGCTTCGGTAATATTGCCTTCGAGGACATCCATCATGAGCATGCGCTCATCCAAGTCCGTCAAGGTATCCAGCCCTTTCTGGGTAATCAACACATCGACGGCACGGCGATCGATGGAAGAGGTTTTTTTTGACACCAGCCCCTTGGACACCAACCTGTCAACGATACGCGACACATCAGGCGTCTTATCAAGCATGCGCTCCTTGAGCAGGCAATTGGTCGCTGGCGAAGGGTATTGCCCGCGCAGGATGCGGAGGATGTTATATTGCTGCAGCGTAATTTTATGCTTAACGGCCCTGTTTTCCAAAATATCTGTTATCCAATTACTTGTAAACACCACATTAATCGTTGCTTTATGCCGCTCATTGTGAAATTTGCTCGACTGGATTTCGTCTTCGATCTTCATTTGGGTAAGTCTCTCTTGGCCAGTGATTCGGCGGCTTTAGGATCTTCTAATGACTCCATCAATGATAAAAACAGCGCCACCGCTTGTTTCTTTTCCTCATTATACCCATAGTCAATATTCTCCATTAGGTATTGTCGGTAATCGAAATCAATTCTAGGGGGTAATTCGGCGATCAGCGCATCACGTTGATCTAGCCCGAACGCCAACGCATCGTTGAATGCTTGGATAAATGACGATTCCAACGGTTTGTTGGCCACCCATACCGCGAAGGCAAAGGGCAGTCCCGTGAACGCTTGCCAATGCCACGATAAATCATACACATACGGGTGGGCATGTTGCTTTCCAAATGTGCGGTCACCAATTTCCACATAAGCCTCGGCCCCTCCGCTTACCAAGGAGACGGTTTCATTTTTCCAATAATGGCGTAGCAGTATTCTAGCCAAAGTATTGGAGGTTCTAGATTGTCCATCCAAACGGAGCGATTTTATTGCTTCTATCGGCTTCTCACTATAGATAAAAACGGAGTTCACGGCACCGGTTGCACCCAAGCAGTAATCGGAAACAATTTCTGCGTGCGGAATAATTGGCAACGCAGCTACCGGCACGATGCCTAAATCGGCTTCGCCCTGGATCAACTTGTGTGCGCAGGTGCTAGGCACGTCAAGGCTCAACGAAATCGCATCCATCACCGGTGAGTGCTGAAGCCCGTATATAAAGGGCAGCGTGTTCGTGTAGGACACGGCAGATATCTTCACTTTTCCCATAATTAACTATTCCGTAAGCATGTCTGTTAAATGCTCGATATTATAAGCATCCATGATGGAAAACGCTTCTCCATTGTAATGCACTTTGTACAACGCTGTATTGGTATGGGGAAACTCATCCATGGCTGCAATATCCTGTCCAATCAACAAGCACAGAAATACCCGCATCGCCCTACCGTGCATGCATACCAGTACGGTTTTTTCCTCTGGCCTGGAGAGGATATGGTCAAGTGCTTTGCGTTGCCTAGCTGCCAACTGGTTGGGTGTTTCTCCTCCTTCCACCGCCCGGTCCAATTCACCCGTTCGCCAGCATTCCGTCAATTCAACGAAACCCTCCATAATATCGGGGGTTTGCTCTTTTCCCTCGTAGATGCCCCAGCCGATTTCATCAAGACCGGCCAGTTGCTCCGTAGGTATGCCCACGAAGGGTGCCACCGTTTGATGGGTACGCACCAATGTCGAGGTATAAATCTTATCGAAACCTACATTCCGATAGTGGGAATAAAATGCTTCGGCCTGTTTTTTCCCGATTTCGTTCAACGGGGAATCAATGCCCCTACCCTGAACAATCCCCTTTAAATTAAAATCGGTTTGGCCGTGGCGAATAATGTAAAGTGTTTTTTCCAAAAATATGTAGTTATTTATCGTTCAGTACGGGTAATTGATAATAATGCGCTTGCTTGTCAGGGATATCATCGTCAAAGACTACCCCATTGTAATCCGTGATGATATTATACAACGTATCTCGTTCAATGGGGTGTCTCCCCGCTTGTTTAATCAGCATAACCAGTTCCCGCGTCGTCATTGCCGGATGCTGTTCCTCGGCACCGGCCATGGAATAAATCTTTGTCGTATCGTCGAGCGTACCATCGATATCATCCACGCCAAAACTTAACGACAATTGAGCGGTCTCCCGGCTGATCATCGCCCAGTAAGCTTTGATATGCGGGAAATTATCCAAATAAATGCGGCTAATGGCATAATTACGGAGGTCTTCCACCACGGTCGACTCCGGCACATGGGCCATCTGATTGTCCTTGTTACGAAACTTCAATGGAATGAACGTCTGGAAGCCCTTCGTTTTGTCCTGCAGCTGCCGCAAGCGTTCCATGTGGTCCACCCGGTGCCCATACTGTTCGATATGGCCATACAGCATCGTCGCATTGGAGTGCATGCCCAACTTATGCCATTCTTCATGGATCTGCAACCATTGCTCGGCATTGCATTTATCCTTCGCAATCTGGTCCCTGATTTCGGGGTGGAAGATTTCCGCCCCGCCCCCAGGCATAGATTCCAAACCCGCATCTTTCATCATGGCCATACCCGTTGCATAATCTACCTTCGCTTTCTTGAAGATATAATGGTATTCCACCGGTGTCAGCGCCTTTACATGCAGGTTGGGACGGTGCTTTTTGATCGCCGTGAACAGGTCCATGTAAAATGCCATATTATACTGCGGTAATACCCCACCTACGATGTGGACTTCTGTAACCGGCTCCTTGTCGTACGACCTCACGATGTCCAACATTTCTTCCTTCGTCGCTTCCCATCCATCGGCCCGTTCCTTGATGAGTCGCGAATATGAGCAGAATTTACAATCATATACGCACAGGTTGGTAGGTTCGATGTGGAAGTTCCGGTTAAAGTAGGTCACATCGCCATGGAGGCGTTCGCGGATGGCATTTGCCAATACACCGAGATATCCCAGCTCGCCACGCTCGTAGAGCAAAACACCGTCTGCCCGGTCAATCCGCCTACCGTCACGCACCTTAGCCGCAATAACTTTCAAATCATCATCCAGATACTTGTCTTCAAGAAGAAATTTGAGCTTGTTTTCGGCTTCCATACCTCGATATCTTTGACAGCAAAATTAATCAAAATACGGGAGGCATCCAAGTCACGGAATTGCCATATCGGCTCATTCGCCAAACTGCTGCATCTCGATCAATCGTTTGTAAAGCCCCTCGTTGGCCAATAATTGCTGGTGATTGCCCTCTTCTACTATGCGCCCGGCCTCCAACACAATAATATGATCGGCATTCTGAATGGTGCTGAGTCGGTGGGCAATTACCAACGTGGTGCGGTTCTGCATCAGTTTCGCCAGTGCTTCCTGCACCAGCTTCTCCGATTCGGTATCCAAGGCAGAGGTCGCTTCGTCTAGTAACAGGATCGGTGGATTTTTCAAGACGGCTCGGGCAATACAAATCCGCTGGCGTTGACCACCCGATAGCCGCACCCCTCTGTCGCCAATGGATGTCTCGTACCCATTTTCCGTCTCTAGGATGAACTCGTGCGCATTGGCAATCTTGGCCGCCGCGATCACGTCTTCCTGGGTGACGTTATCCGAAGAGAAAGCGATGTTGTTGAATATGGTATCATTAAACAGAAACGAATCTTGGTTTACCAAGCCGATAAGCGCCCGTAGATCGTCTGTAACAAGATCTTTTACATTCACACCATCAACCAACACCTCGCCACCGTCTACATCCATGAACCGTGGAATCAAGTCCATGAGTGTCGATTTCCCACCACCGGAAGGACCGACCAATGCCACCGTCTGTCCTTTAGGTATCTCTACGTTGATGTGGTTAAGCACCTTGCGTTCACCATATGAAAAGTCGACAGTTCGAAGTTCGATTTTTTCACTGAATGCTTTTATGGGTTGTGCGTCTGGTTTTTCAGGAAGCAAATTTTTCTGGTCAATCAAGTCCAGTACACGTTCCCCTGCAGCTATTCCCGAATTGATGTTACTGAATGAATCGGTAAGGGCTTTGGCGGGACGCATGACCTGCGAAAAAATGGCGATGTACATGATGAACGCTTCCGGAGGCAGCTCATCAGACCCGCTCAGTACCAGGTTGCCACCATAAAGCAATACAATGGCAACCATGGTTACCCCCAATAGTTCCGAGACCGGCGAACCCATCTGTTGCCGCCGAACCATCCGCCGGCTTATTTTAGAAAACCGGACATTCTCATTATGGAAGCGGTCTTTGATAAAACGTGTAGCGTTGAACGCTTTGATGATTTTTATCCCCGACAGCGCTTCATCCAGGTAACTAATCATGTTGCCGTAAACCTGTTGAGCCTGGGTAGCCTGTGCTTTGAGCCGCTTAACGATGCGTGAAATGATAAAAGCGGAAAGCGGGATGACTAATACCGAGAACAAAGTCAGTTTGGCGGAAGTCAGAAAGAGGGCGATGATATAAAACATCAACGTAAGCGGTTCTTTAAACAATACCTGCAACGTAGCTGTAACGGAAAACTGCACCACTTGTACATCGGAAGCGATCTTCGAAATGATATCTCCTTTACGCTGGCTGTTGAAATAACCGACATGCAGGTCCATCACGTTATCGAACACAGCCCGGCGTAAATTGAGCAACGTATGAATACGTAGGTTTTCCATAATCCGTTGCGACAGGTAGCGAAACAGATTGGCAAGAAACACCGAACCGATAATGACGAGGCATACCCTTTGCAAGGCTCCATAGGGACCATAAACCTCGATGGCTTCCGTTGCGTAGTACTTGAAGTAAGCCACCATATCTAACCAGCTATCGGGCTGGGTGACATCGCCCCCCTCACTTCCGTAGAACAACGTATGCAGTAGGGGCGCAATCAGTGTGAGGTTAAGCGTAGCAAAGAGAATGCTTAATAACGTCGTGGCCGCGTAGGGAATGGCAAATTTCCCAAGCGGTTTGGCATATGATAGTAATCGGAAATATGTCTTCATCAAGAACTAAACAAGCCGCAAAGCTACCAAAAAAAGAAAGGCCAGCCGAAAAAGCGACCGCTATTATTAATTGGATTTTGCTTAATTTAGTCGCCCAAACGTAAAAAAATGCAGATACAGGTAGCCCAGAGGCTTCAACATACCGAAGAATACTATTTTTCAAGGAAACTACGTGAAATCGAGGCATTAAACCAAACAGGTGAAAAAGTCATCAATTTAGGCATCGGCAGTCCGGATTTGCCTCCGCATCCGACCGTTATAGAAACCCTCAACGAATATGCTTCACGGCCGGACACCCATGCGTATCAGAATTACAAAGGCATCTTACCGCTTCGGCAAGCTGTGGCAGCATGGTACAACCGATGGTACGGCGTATCGCTAGACCCCAACGCCAATGTGCTCCCATTGATCGGCTCTAAGGAAGGCATTGTGCATGTATGTATGACCTACCTACAGGAAGGCGATGAGGCGCTATTTCCCAATCCAGGATACCCGGCTTACGCAGCCGCCGTGCGACTGAGTGGTGCAACGGGCATACCGTATCGTTTGGAAGAAAAGCACGGCTGGTTGCCCAATCTCGATGAATTGGCCAAGCAAGATCTCAGCAAGGTGAAAATAATGTGGTTAAATTATCCGCATATGCCAACGGGAACACCTGCAACAGCGGCCTTTTTCAAGGAGGTGGTTGCCTTTGCGAAACAATACAATATCCTGCTTTGCCACGACAATCCTTACAGCTTCATCTTGAGTGGACAGCCCTTGAGCCTGCTCGCTACCGAAGGAGCGATGGATGTGGCCATTGAGCTCAATTCACTGAGCAAATCATCTAATATGGCTGGTTGGCGAGTGGGCATGCTTGCAGGTGCCGAGGGTCGTATCCAGGAAATCATCCGGTTCAAGAGCAACATGGATTCGGGAATGTTCCTTCCCGTTCAGATGGCAGCAGCGAAGGCGCTATCGTTGGGACATGAATGGTACGAGGAGCTGAATGCCAACTACCGGCGCCGGCGGGAAAAGGTATACCGTCTGTTGGACGCATTGGGATGCACCTATAGCCTTCAACAGGTCGGCCTGTTCGTGTGGGCGAAAATTCCCACTATGCATCCCGATGGGTATGCCCTCAGTGATACCATCCTGCAGCAATCACGGGTCTTCATCACACCCGGTGGTATTTTCGGGGATGGCGGGACCGGTTACATCCGGGTGAGTCTATGTGCTACACCCGCCGTACTGGATGAAGCATACAGCCGTATCGTTCATGCACAGGCAAAAGCGGCCAATAGTTTATAAACGAAGTACAAGATAGCAATGAATATAGCCATTGTTGGCGTAGGGCTTATCGGAGGGTCCATCGCCATCACCCTGAAAGAAAAACAAATCGCCTCGCGAATCATCGGCGTCGACAAAAGCGAAACCAATCTAAAAAAGGCGCTCCAACTGGGATTAATCGATGAGGAGATGACATTGGAAGATGCCGTGGCGGCATGCGATGTGATATTGCTTACCGTGCCGGTAGATGCTATCCTTCATCTGCTTCCCGGTTTACTTGACCAAGTAACCGATCAGGTAATCATTGACATGGGTTCTACCAAAGAACGTATCCTCCAGTCCATCGCAGACCATCCGAAGCGGGGCCGCGTCGTCGCGGCGCACCCCATGGCCGGCACCGAGTATTCCGGACCAGAGGCGGCCGTACCAAATTTGTTTGCTGGCAAGGTGCTGGTATATGTAGATGCCATGAACAGTGATGAAGATGCTTTCGAAACCGTAGACCTTATTGCGGAACAACTAGGCATGCAGACGACTTTTATGAGCGCACATGAGCACGATGTACACACGGCCTATGTGTCACATATTTCGCATATCACTTCGTTCGCACTGGCACTCACGGTACTGGAGAAAGAAAAAGCACAGGGACGGATTTTCGAGTTAGCTGGCTCGGGATTTGAGTCGACAGTGAGGCTTGCCAAAAGCTCTCCTGACATGTGGACCCCTATTTTTATGCAAAACCGGGATAACGTACTTGAAGTGTTACAGGAGCACATCAACCAACTACAGCATGTGCACGATGTGCTTAAAGGTGAGGACTATGAAGCCTTTTACAAACTAATTAAGAAGTCGAACAAAATCCGGCGGATTCTGAAATAAGAATACCTATCATTATAAAGGGGCAGCTGATAACACTGCCCCTTTCGGGTTCCTGGTTGATTGAATTCCCTAATACGCCAACACGGTCACTTCTGTGCGTCGGTTGGCTTGGTGTTCGGCGCGCGAGCAAGGAACGCCATCGGCACATCGGTTTACCAACCGCGTTTCTCCATACCCCTTGGCCACCATCCGCTCGCGTGCTATGCCTCTTGATACCAGATAATCCACGGCCGATTGCGCCCGGCGTTGCGACAGTGCCTCGTTGTAAGCGTTGCTACCCCGGCTATCCGTGTGGCTCGATAGTTCGATTTTCAGTGTCGGGTTGTCGCGCAACGTGCGTACCAATTCGTCAAGTATCACGGCCGCATCGGGCCGGATGTTATGCTTGTCGAAATCGTAATAGATATTTTTCAATTCGAATGTCTGTCCCACTTGGAAGACGGGCTCCAACAGCAATGCCACCTCCAGCGTGTCGGATTTGGTGATGCCCATCGTACTCACCTTGGCCGAATCGGCATGGTAACCTTCTTTTTGGCCCAATACCGTATAGTCCTTATTGCGATCGAGCACGAATTCGAACGTGCCCATGTCATTACTGGCTTTTTTCGCAACAATCTCGCGTACACCATCAAATAGTGTCACGGCCGTGGCCGGCAAACGCTCCCCGGTTGCTTTATCCGATGTGGTCCCTTTCAGGATGATGACGATCTTCGGCTTTTCGTAAGCGAAGGAATAGATGTCATCGCCCCCCTTGCCGCCACGGCGATCGGACGAGAGGAACCCCCGGTATCCGGCTCCGTCTTCTTCGTAGATGAGGTAGGCAAAATCATCGGCGGCGCTATTGACAGGGTAACGGAGATTTTCCGGCGCATCCCATTGGCCTTTGCCGCCGTTGGTGCTGAACACATCGAGCCCACCCATACCGGCTAGGCCATCCGTCGAATAATACAGCGTACCATCGGGCGCAATATTGGGAAATAACTCATCCGCTGCAGTGTTTATCACAGACCCCGCATTCACGGGGACACCCCATGAACCATCTGCTTGCCGCTCGCTGTACCAGATGTCCGTGCCTCCTTGCCCACCGGGCCTATCACTCACGAAGTATAGCACGCTTCCATCGGGCGATAAGGTTGCATGCCCCACAGAATAGGCTTCCACATCGTTATAAGCGAACGGTTCGGCCACCCAAGCGCCATCCATTTTACGGTAGATGTACAATTCCAGCGTGTTGGTCCGGTAGCGGTTCCCGGCCTCTTTCTGTAATGCCACGTCCTTACCTGCGTGTGTGCGCGTAACATACAACGTGTTTCCGTCTTTCTCAGCGGCAACCGGGCCGGCGTGGTATTTCCCATCGTTGATCTCAGCGGATGCCAACGAGGGGTCGCCCAGTGTTCCCGCAGCCGACAATGGCGCCGTGTATATCCGTAAAAAGGCGTTCCCTGTCCAACCATACGTAGCGGCCATGGATGCGCTTGCGGGTTCACCCGCGTAATACACCTCCCCATCCGACGGGAAAACAGAAAATTCGGAGTTGGCTGTGTTCACGGCTGCTTCGTTGCGCAACCTATGCAATGTCGGCGTGGCCAGCCAACGCAACGCCGAATCGCAACCAGCGATCTGCAGGGCCACCGATGACGGATCCCCCGTCCTGGCCGCATAGGCCTCCAGTTGCCGCTTTGCCTCGGCATACTTCCCGTTCACCTTGAGCACCTGCCCGTACATGAGCAGGTTGCCAGCCGATGCCCCTTGCTGTTGGACAACCCGTGCATACCAGTTCTCGGCTGATTCGTAATCATTCATCCGCCAGTAGCTGTCAGCAAGCCGCTCCAGGTCATGCAGGCGTGGCTTACGCGTATCCACCAGTTTTGCATACAGCTTGGCCGCATTCGCGTATTCATACTTCCTGTACAGCTCGTCCGCACGGTCGCGCAGGCTCGGCTGTTCCTGTGAACGGGCGGCTCCGCCCATGCAAAGCAGGACCGTCAGAAAAAACAATTGTTGTAGGTAATGTTTCATGGTAACTGTCTAATGTCTGATATCTGATGTCTCCATATCTCCCCTAAAAAAACCGTGGGCTGAGCACGCGTTGCTCCCTGCGGCCGAGGATAATCCCCAGCGTGATTTCGTGCGAACCGTTCTGTACATTACTCAGCCGGCTCACGATGTGGTCGTAGGAATAACCCACCCGCAACGCATCCGTCAGGTAGAGCTGCGTGATTGCCGAAAACGAATTCCGCCCGCTCAGGCTGTTGCCGCTCACCCGGTTGTACTCCCGCTTGAAAACCGTAACCCCCGTGCGCCACCCCGCACCCAGCCAGAACCGACGGCCGAAGATGAACATTGCGTTCACATCCAGGCTCGTCGGCCCCTTGAAATCCTCCTTCACCAGCAAACTCGGTCGGAAGTCCAGCCCCTTGCCCACGTTGAACAGCGCACCCCCGATGAAGTACAGGTGCCGTTTGCGGCGCAGGTTGTCCGTGGTGGTCCCTTCCCAACGGAAGATGTTGTTGCTCTGGTCGCCCGAAAGCAGGTCCATCACCGATACCCCGGCATACCACTTCGGATTGTAATAATACACCCCGAAGCGCACGTCCGGCACCCAGTTGCTGATCTTGCCTGCCGGGATCGCTTGGTCGCCCCCGTCCACCGGGTCCAGCACAGCCCCATCCAGGCTGTACTGCGTCACCCCAGCGCCGATACCGAAGCTCAGCCGCTGGGTGTCTTCTTCGT